>JAUXMA010000060.1 GCA_030623425.1 Rhodospirillaceae bacterium | reverse complement strand
CTGGTCACCAACTACCGGGCGTTTGTCCTTGTCGGCCGAGACCAGTCCGGCCGCAGAATCAACCTGGAACATTTCGAACTGGCCGACGTTCCGGATGCCTTCTGGGCGCTGGCGGCCTCGCCAAACCGGGCGCCGGAAGCGCTGAGCACCCGTTTCGAGGAGTTCGTCAAGCGGGCGCTGCTGCACAACGCGACGCTGACCAACCCGAAGGACGTGGCTTGGTTCCTGGGCTCGTACGCCCGCGACGCCCTGGCCCGCGTCGAGGAGAATCCCAGGCTGGAGGGCCTGCTCATCCTCCGCGAGGCCCTGGAGAAGGCGCTTGGCATGACGTTCGAGGGGCCGAAGGGCGACCATTTCTATCACTCGTCCTTGGTGCAGACCCTGTTCTACGGCCTGTTCTCGGCCTGGGTGATGTGGTGCAAGAAAACGCCGGAGAAGTCCCGGCGCCGAGGGTTCGACGCCCTCAGCGCCCCGTGGCACGAGCGCCTGCCCGTGCTGCAGGTATTGTTCGAGTTCATCGACTCGCCGTCGCGCCTTGGCGCCCTCAAGCTCGTCGAGGTTGTCGACTGGGCGGCGGCGGCGCTCCGGCGGGTCGACGACGAGGCCTTCTTCAAGGTGTTCCGCGAAGAGCACGCGGTTCAGTACTTCTACGAGCCTTTCCTTAAGGCCTTCGATCCCGATCTCCGCAAGCAGTTGGGCGTTTGGTACACGCCGCCGGAGGTGGTGGACTACATGGTCGAGCGGGTGGACGCCGTGCTGCGCTCCGAGCTCGGGCTGGCCGACGGGCTGGCCGACGACAACGTCTACGTGCTCGACCCCTGCGCCGGCACGGGGTCGTACATCGTCTCGGTGCTCAAGCGCATCGAGCGGACGCTCAAGGAGAAGCACGGCGACGCGCTGGTCGGCGAGGAGGTCAAGACGGCGGCTCTTGACAGGATTTTCGGTTTCGAGATATTGCCCGCCCCTTTCGTGGTGGCGCACATGCAGGTGGGGCTCTATCTGGAGGGCCTCGGCGTGCCGCTGGGCAAAAGGGTCCGGCTGGCCTGCGAGGAAGAGGAGTTGCCGGCGATCTTCCTCACCAACGCGCTGACCGACTGGCAGGACCGCGAGGGACCGGGCCCGCGCCTGCCCTTCCCGGAACTCCAGCAAGAGATGGAGCGGGCCCGTGCCGTCAAGCGCCAGACCCCGATCCTGGTGGTGCTGGGCAACCCGCCCTACAACGGCTACGCCGGCGTCGCGATGGCGGAGGAACGCGCCCTCACCGGCGCCTACCGGACCGTCAACAGGGTGCGCCGGCCCGAGGGCCAGGGCCTCAACGACCTCTATGTCCGCTTCTTCCGCATGGCCGAGCGCCGCATCGCCGATTTCACCGGCCGGGGGGTGGTTTGTTTCATCTCCAACTACTCGTGGCTCGACGGCCTGTCGTTCACCGGCATGCGCGAGCGCTATCTCGACGCCTTCGACAAGGTGTGGATCGACTGCCTCAACGGCGACAAGTACAAGACCGGCAAGCTGACCCCGGACGGCGAGCCCGACCCCAGCATCTTCTCGATCGAGTTCAACCGCGAAGGCATCCAGGTCGGCACCGCCATCGCCCTGATGGTCCGCAAGGACCCGCGCGGCCGCGCGGCGCCGGTCCGCTTCCGCCACCTCTGGGGCGGGAGCAAGCGCGATGAACTGAAGGCGACGGCGGACCAAGACGGGGAAAGCCTGTACAAGGCGGTGCGGCCGCCGTTGGAAATCGGACTGCCGTTTTTTCCGTCTCGAGTCAACGAGAGCTACTTCGCTTGGCCGCTGCTGCCCGAATTGATGCCGGTGTCGTATTCGGGGGTGAAGACCGCCCGCGACGGATTCCTGGTGGACATCGACCGGCAAAGGCTGGAACGGCGCCTGGAAAACTATTTCGACCCGGACGTGGACCACCAGGAAATGCGGCGCATCGCCCCCGTGGCGATGAAGGACGCGGCCCGTTTCAACGCCGTGGAGGTCAGGGAAAAGCTGCTGAAGCGGGGCATGCTGCCGGACAACATCGTCCGCTATTGCTACCGGCCCTTCGATGTTCGCTGGCTCTATTGGGAACCGGAAACGAAATTGCTCGACGAAAAAAGAGCCGAGTATTTTCCAAATCTTTTGGACAGAAACAGGGCGGAATACGTTTCACATGTAACACAAGAAAATATTTGGCTGATCGCCGCGCAAAAGCTTCGCCGGGAAACATCGCGTCCTCAGGTTATTACGCGGTTGGGATGCTCGCACCTCATGGAGCGGGGGGCGAGTTGCTTTCCCGTCTTTTTGAAGGAGGGAGCCGCCGGAACGCCGCTTTTCGACGCCGGCGGAGGCGGTGGGATACGGCCAAACCTCACGGCGCCGGCCAGGGAATACCTTGCATCGGTCGGCGCCGGCCCCTTGGACCTGTTCCATCACCTGGTGGCGGTTCTCCATTCGCCGGCTTTCGAGAAAGAAAACGGCGACGCCCTGCGCCAGGACTGGCCGCGCCTGCCGCTGCCGGCGTCGAGGGAGGCGCTGGAATCCTCGGCCGCCCTGGGGCGCCGGGTGGCGGCGCTGCTGGACAGCGAGCGCCCGGTGGACGGCGTGACGGCGGGGACGGTCCGCCCCGAACTGAGATCCCTTGGCCTTGTCGGCCGCGTCGGCGGCGGCGATCTCGGGGAGAAGGACCTGAGGTTAGAGGCTCGCTGGGGCTACGCCGGCATGAACGGCGTCACCATGCCCGGTCCCGGCCGGACGGCTGAACGCGATTACAGCGGCGAGGAACGGGCCGCCGTCGCGGCTGGCGCGGCGGCTTTGGGCCTTTCGCCCGCCGCCGCCCTGGCGCTCCTGGGCGGCGGCGTCCGCGACGTTTACCTCAACGACTCGGCTTGCTGGCGATGCGTTCCCGAGCGGGTGTGGGCTTACGCCATCGGCGGCTACCAAGTAATCAAAAAGTGGTTGTCGTACCGGCAATACGAGCTTTTGGGCCGGCCGCTCGGGGCCGACGAGGCGCGCCAGGTCGCCGCCATGGTCCGCCGCCTCGCGGCGCTCCTGCTCATGGCGCCCCGGCTCGACGCCAACTACCTTTCGGTGCGCGGGAAATTCAGTGGGGAAATTCGGTGACAGCATACTTAATTCGTAATTCACGCCTTCTTCAACGGACAGGGATGGAAATTGCCCAATCTCCGATATTTGAATTAAGTATGCTGTCACCGAATTTATAAGTATGCTGTCAGCGAATTTCTGATCATTGGCCGGTGCCGTCATGGACAGCGATTTGCCCCATATCCTGGTCGTCGACGACGACGGCCGCCTGCGCGAGCTTCTGCGCAAGTATCTGAGCGAGAACGGCTTTCTCGTCGTCACCGCGTCCGATGCCGCGGATGCGCGCGGCAAGCTCAAAAACCTCGCTTTCGACCTTATAGTGCTGGACTTGATGATGCCCGGCGAGACCGGCCTCGATTTCACCAAATCCTTGCGCAAGACAAGCACCATGCCGATCCTCATGCTGACCGCCATGGGCGAACCCGGGGATCGCATCGAGGGACTGGAGAAAGGCGCCGACGACTATCTCGCCAAGCCCTTCGAGCCGAGGGAGCTTGTGCTGCGCATTCACAGCATTTTGCGCCGGCTGCCCCAACGCCCCGAGATTCCGCCCGAGGTGCGCTTGGGCCGCGTCACCTTCGACCTCGCCCGCGACGAGCTCCGCCGCGACGGCGTGCCGTTCCGCCTGACCGAGGTCGAGGCGGCGTTGCTGCGGAGGTTGGCCGAAAAGCCCGGTTCCATCCTCAGCCGCGGGGAACTGAGCTTGAACACCGGCGCCGGCGGCCGCGCCGTCGATGTGCAAGTCACCCGGCTTCGCCGCAAGATCGAGCCGGACCCGAAACTGCCCCGCTATCTGCAGACCGTTCGCGGCAAGGGTTATGTCTTGCGGCCGGATTGAGGCGGGCCACTTGATACGCTCTAATCGTTGGCCGTTATGACTTCCGAAAACCTTCCTCCCGTCCTCGTCGTCGCCGGTCCCACGGCCAGCGGCAAGTCGGCCCTCGCCTTGGACGCCGCCGGCGCCTTCGCCGGCACGGTGATCAACGCCGATTCCATGCAGGTCTACCGCGAGCTCAGGATTCTGACGGCGCGGCCGTCCGCGGAGGTCGAGGCGCGAATTTCCCATAAGCTGTTCGGCGTCTTGCCGGCGTCGGAACCGTGTTCGGCCGGGCGCTGGCTCCGCATGGCGGTCGCCGAAATCGAGGCGGCGCATTCGCGAAGCCGCCTGCCCATCGTTGTCGGCGGCACCGGGCTCTATCTCAAGGCGTTGACCGGGGGCCTGGCCGAAATCCCGGATATTGGCGAGGACATCCGCGCCGAGGCCCGGGCGCTGCACGCCCGCCTGGGCGGCGAGGCGTTCCGCGCCGAACTGGCGGGACTGGATCCCGAGGCGGCGGACAAACTGCCGGCCGGCGACAGCCAGCGCTTGATCCGCGCCTTCGAAGTGGCGCGGGCGACAGGGCGGCCGCTCGCCGATTGGCGGGACGAAACGGCGCCGGCAACGGGTGCCCGCGCCCGCTTCGCCACCATCGCCCTCATCCCGCCCCGGCGGCGGCTCTACGCCGCCTGCGACGCCCGTTTCGACCTGATGATCGCCGCCGGCGCCGTTGACGAGGTCAAGGCCTTGGCCGCCTTGGGTCTTGCTCCGGGCCGGCCGGCGTTGAAGGCCGTCGGCGTGCCGGAACTGAGCCGCCACCTGCGCGGGGAAGCAAGCCTGGAAGAAGCCGTCGGCGCCGCCAAACGGGCGACCCGCAACTACGTTAAGCGTCAGCTGACTTGGCTGCGCACCCAAGGAGCCGGGGCCTGGATCCTGTCCGCGCAATATTCGGAAAGTCTTCGCCCAAAAATCTTTTCATTTATTCGCCGGTTTCTGTTGACCGTGCAATAGTGAAAGTCTAGTTTGGCCCGTTTTTCAGACCGGCCAACAGGCCGCGTTTGGTGGGCGCGAAGCGATGTCAACCGAAATCCGTAACCTAAATTAAGAAGAACGATGGCAATAAAAAAATTAACGGGAGCGGAAATTTTCTTGCGGGTCCTCAAGGACCAGGGCGTGGATGTGGTTTTCGGCTATCCCGGCGGCGTCACCCTTTCCCTTTACGATGAAATCTACAAACAGAACCGCCTGCGGCACGTGCTGACCCGGCACGAGCAAGCGGCCGTGCACGCGGCGGAAGGTTACGCCCGTTCGACGGGCAAGCCGGGCGTGGTCCTGGTGACATCGGGCCCCGGCGCCACCAATACGGTCACCGGTCTCGCCGACGCCTTGATGGATAGCATACCGGTCGTCTGCATCGCCGGCCAGGTGCCGACGGCGCTGATCGGCAACGACGCCTTCCAAGAGGCCGATACCACGGGCATCACCCGGTCCTGCACCAAGCACAACAATCTGGTCAAGGACGTCGATCACCTTGCCCGCGTCCTGCACGAGGCGTTTTACATCGCCACCCATGGCCGTCCCGGACCGGTGATGGTCGATCTGCCCAAGGACGTGATCAACGCCCGCGGGGTCTATGTCGGGCCGGACAAGGTCCGCATCAAGAGCTACCAGCCAAGGGTCGAAGGCGATATCGGGCTGATCAACAGAGCGGTGAAGCTGATGGCCAAGGCCAAGCAGCCGATTATCTACGCCGGCGGCGGGGTCATCAATGCCGGTCCGGCGGCGTCCGCCTGCCTCGAACAGCTGGTCCACGCCACCGGCTTTCCGTGTACGCTGACGCTGATGGGATTGGGGGCTTTTCCGGCTTCCGACAAGCACTTCCTGGGCATGCTCGGCATGCACGGCACATACGAAGCCAACCTGGCCATGCACCATTGCGACGTCATGCTCAACGTCGGCGCCCGCTTCGACGACCGGGTGACCGGCAAGCTCGACGGGTTCGCGCCCAAGGCCAAGAAGATCCATGTCGATATCGATCCGTCGTCGATCAACAAGAACGTGCTTGTCGATATCGCCATCGTCGGCGACGCCGGGCGGGTCCTCGAAGACATGGTCAAGGCATGGAAATCAACCCAAGCCAAGGCCAAGGCGCTGAAAAGCTGGTGGCGGAAAATCGACGGCTGGCGGGCGAAGAAATGCCTGAGTTACGGCAACAACGGCAAGCTCGTCAAACCCCAATACATCCTCCAGAGGTTGCAGGCGGAAATCAAGGATCGCGACGTTTATGTCACCACCGACGTCGGTCAGCATCAAATGTGGACGGCGCAATACATCCATTTCGAAAAACCGAACCGGCTGATGACGTCGGGCGGCCTCGGCACCATGGGCTACGGCCTGCCGGCCGCCGTCGGCGTCCAGATCGCCCATCCCGAGGCGCTGGTCGTCGTCGTCACCAGCGAGGGCTCCTTGCAGATGAACCTGCAGGAACTCGCCACCGTTGACCAGTACCGGTTGCCGATCAAGATCCTCGTCCTCAACAACGGCTACATGGGAATGGTCCGCCAGTGGCAGGAGCTGTTCTACGGCAAACGCTATTCGGAAAGCCGCTACCAAGGTGAGCCGGACTTTGTCAAGCTGGCGGAAGCCTACGGCATCATGGGTTTGCAGGCCGAGCGGCCGGACCAGGTAGACGGCCTGATCAAGAAAATGCTCGCTCATGACGGCGCCGTTCTCGCCAATCTTCGGATCGACCCGACGGAGAACGTTTTTCCGATGATCGCCGCCGGCGCCTCCCACCACGAGATGATCCTGGGCCCCAAGGAACCCGATCTGGCGGAAACCGGAGAAGACGTAGTCCTGGCTTGACGCCGTGGCCCGCCGCAAGCTAGTGCTAATACTGGGAAGCCGTTCGTGACAGCCGCCGACGAAAACATTCAGTTCCACACTATCGCCATTCTCGTCAATAACGAGCCCGGCGTTCTCGCCCGCGTCATCGGGCTGTTCTCGGGGCGCGGCTACAACATCGAAAGCCTGACCGTCGCCGAGGTGAAGCATAGCGAGAACCTGTCCCGCATCACCATCGTCACCTCGGGGACGCCAATGATCATCGAACAAATCAAGGCCCAACTCGAACGTTTGGTCCCGGTCCACAGGGTCAGCGACCTGACGGTGGAAGGCCCTTTCGTGAAACGGGAACTGGCCTTGGTAAAGGTCCGGGGCAGCGGCGAAAACAGGGTCGAATCCTTGCGCATCGCCGACATCTTCCGGGCCCGCGTGGTCGACAGCACCAACTCGTCCTTCGTTTTCGAAATCGTCGGCGACACCGGCAAGCTGGATGCCTTCGTCAACCTCATGGCGCCATTGGGCCTGGTCGATGTGGCGCGCACGGGCGTCGCCGCCATCGCCCGCGGCGCCGCCGCTTTATAATCCGTTGTCTACATCTTAAAAGTTCATCCGAAAGGATCCGAACATGCGAGTTTATTACGATCGAGACGCCGACGTTAAACTGATCCAGTCGAAAAAAGTGGCAGTCGTCGGCTATGGCAGCCAGGGTCACGCACATGCGCTCAACCTGCGCGACAGCGGCGTCAAGGATATCCGCGTGGCGTTGCGCCAGGGCTCGGCCAGCGCCAACAAGGCGAAGGCCGAGAAACTGAAGGTGTTGACTCCGGCCGAGGCCGCCAAGTGGGCCGACGTGGTGATGGTCTTGGTCCCCGACGAGTTGCAATCGCAACTCTACGGCGACCATCTCCACGGCAACATGAAGAAAGGCGCGGCGTTGGCGTTCGCCCACGGGCTCAACATCCATTTCCGGCTGATCGAGCCGCGCCCCGATCTTGATGTCTTCATGATCGCCCCCAAGGGGCCGGGCCATACGGTGCGCGCCGAATACCTGCGCGGCGCCGGCGTGCCGTCTTTGGTGGCGATCGAGCAGGACGCCACCGGCAACGCCCTCGAGGTCGCCCTCGCTTACGCCTCGGCCCTCGGCGCCGGCCGCGCCGGCGTCATCGAGACCACCTTCCGCGAGGAATGCGAAACCGACCTCTTCGGCGAGCAGGCGGTGCTGTGCGGCGGCCTGACGTCGTTGATCGAGGCCGGATACGAAACCTTGATCGAGGCCGGCTACGCGCCGGAAATGGCCTATTTCGAGTGCGTCCACGAGGTCAAGTTGATCGTCGATCTGATCTACGAGGGCGGCATCGCCAACATGCGCTATTCGATTTCCAACACCGCCGAATATGGCGATTACTGCTCGGGTCCGCGGCTCATCGACGCTTCCGTCAGGAGCCGCATGAAGGAGATCCTCGACGACATTCAATCGGGTCGTTTCACCAGCCAATGGATGTCGGAATGCG
>JAUXMA010000353.1 GCA_030623425.1 Rhodospirillaceae bacterium | reverse complement strand
TGCCGAAGCGAAGCTCCGGCTTCGCGCAGGCAGGCGCGACGCGCTCCTAGCCGGAAGCCTCGCAACGCCGTCGTAGGGGTACAATTTAGATGATACAGACCACTAGGCCTGTCCCCGCCGGGCGAATTTATCCTTTTGTTGGTTTAGAGCACTTCAAGATTGGTCGGCGTCAGGCAAGCGGAACCCCGCCCCGGTGGCGGTTTTCCATCGGTGAAAAAAGCCGGTTTCGTACGCCGCGGAGATCGCATCCAGCCGGCGTTACAGATCAAGGACAAGCAAGGGGGATTTCGAACGGGAAACACAGGGCGACAAAAGGTCGGCCTGTTGTGCCTCGCTCAGGGCCACGCCCCTGTGGTCGGGCTGACCTTCCAGATAATGGATCTTGCAGGTGCCGCAAATACCGGAGTGGCAAGACTGTTCCATCTTGTATCCGTTCTCATTCAGGATATTAAGGATGGTTTTGTCCAGGGGAACCTCATAGACATCGCCGGTGCTGGCGATCTTGATCTGGAAGCCGACGCCGATGTCGTATTCGGAAGTCCTGATCTTTTCATCGGCGGGCGCGGGCTCGATCGGCTGGTCGAAATGCTCGAAATGAACAGTTCCTTCCGGCCAATGGGAAGAGGTCCTTTTCGCCACCATCATAAGAAACGGAGGGCCGCAAAAGTAAAGATGGGTGCCGGGCTTGTATTCCCTCAGGACCTTCTTGAGGTTCAGGCCCTTTATCGGATCGCCGCCGTCGTGATGATAAATCAGCTTGCCTTCCTCGACGAAAGTGGCCAACTCGTCCCGGAAGGCCGCATCCTCATATGATTCCGTGCAGTAGTAGGTCAGGAACTCACCATTGGTGGCCTGCAAATGGTGCATCATCGACTTGATCGGCGAGATGCCCATGCCGCCGGCGATAAACAAGTGCCGGCTGGCCGTATCGGCCAAGGAAAAAGTGTTGCGCGGCTTGCCGATGGACACGGTTCTGCCGGCATGCACCCTCTCGAACATGGAGATCGATCCGCCGCGTCCCTTGAGGTCGCGGAGCACGGCAATGACGTAGCGATCTTTTTCCCCTGGATCGTTGCTCAGCGAGTACTGGCGAGCGCGGCCATCACGGAAATGAAGATCGATATGGGCGCCAGGGGTAAACGGCGGCAATTGGCAGCCGTCGGTGCTCACCAACTCATAAGAATTGATGTTGTTGGTCTGGTGGGTCACCAGACGGACGAGAGGATATAATCCGTGTTTGGGATAATTATCCGTGGCGGTCGGTGTATTGCTCGTTTCTTGCCCAAGTAAACCCATGAAAAACTCTCCGCGCATCCTTTAAATAAAAAAACCTGGAAAAGATGGAAGCCGATTGCCAATCTCGGCGATCGAAAAAAACCATAGCTCATGCGAATACCAGAATCAACATGCGCCCCACCGATAAAGGCGCGAGGATGTCCGCCCGGGCGCGGAGAAAGAGATAAAAGGCAGGAGCCCCCGCACTTGATTGCGCGGCGACCCCCGCAAACTGGCAGGTCGTTATGTCAGCCTCGCTTGCGAGGGCGGCTGGCCATGGCGGCGATTTCGGCCCGGCGCGAAACCAGCGTGATTTTCGCCGCCGGCGCCGCGATGACGAACCTTGCCCAATGAAGGGTGATGCTCTATCCGCGCCCAAGGTCTAGGCCCCGGCCGGGGTGTTGCCCAAAAGGCATTGGTTGGGGGAACGGGCTGGCCGGTATTGCCGTTTTATTGCCGCGGGTGCCTTGCCATCCACCGGAAAACTCCTAAGATATCCGAATAAGATCGGGGAGTGGCGCAGCCTGGTAGCGCATCTGCTTTGGGAGCAGGAGGTCGCTGGTTCGAATCCAGTCTCCCCGACCAATGCTTTCAAGGGCTAAAGTTTTTCAACCGCATTCCTGCGAAGCCCGTGGAACTGGAGTCCCCCCAGGCCATATTTCTCTTTGGCGCGCCGCCAAACAGCGTTGAAGCCGCTTTCGGTGAAGGGTTGGCCGTCGCGTCTCTGGAGAATTGTCAAGCCGTTCCTGGGCGCCCTGGATAGGGCCGCGTCAAAGTTGGATCGAATGAACAACCTGTTGAGACATCACATCAGTGTGCTTGCGCCCAATTGTCGCCGAGACCGGTATCGACCACCAGTGGAACATCAAGGAACGCGGCTCGCTGCATAATCTTTTGGACCAACGCCGCCGTCTCTTCCGCTTCCGCCTCCGGCACCTCGAAAATC
>JAUXMA010000373.1 GCA_030623425.1 Rhodospirillaceae bacterium | reverse complement strand
CTAAGTTCGTAGTATTTAGGAAGCGGGCCACTAGTGGCCAGTATCATATGTTATAACACAACCCGCGCTTTTGGGCGCCTGTGCTTTGGGACAATCATATCCCCGGAGAACCGATGCAACGGGACTCGATGCGGTTCGACGTGGCCATTGTCGGCGCCGGTCCGGCGGGATTGGCGGCGGCGATTCGCCTGCGGAACTTAAGCGCCGAACGGGAAATCTCCGTTTGCGTCATCGAGAAAGGCGCCGAGGTGGGCGCTCACATCCTTTCCGGCGCCGTTATCGAGACAAAAGCGCTGGATGAATTGATCCCCGACTGGAAAAACAAAGGCGCGCCGTTGCTGACCCCGGCGGTCGAGGACCGCTTCCTCTTTCTCACCCAAAACCGGGCCTTCCGCCTGCCCATTCCGCCGCAGATGAACAACCGCGGCAACTACATCGTCAGCTTGGGGAATCTTTGCCGCTGGCTGGCCCGGGAGGCCGAGGGTCTGGGCGTGGAAATCTTTCCCGGCTTCGCCGCCGCGGAAGTCCTTTACAACGACGACGGCAGCGTCAAGGGGATCGCCACCGGCGACATGGGACGGGGCAGGGACGGCGAACCCGGGCCGAATTTCCAACCCGGCGTCGAGGTGCACGCCAAATACACCTTTTTCGCCGAGGGCTGCAGGGGATCCCTGACCAAAACCTTGTTCGACCGCTTTCATTTAGGGCAAGGCGCCGATCCCCAGACTTATGGGCTCGGCATCAAGGAGCTGTGGGAAGTCGATCCCGCCCAGCATTTCCCGGGGCGGGCCGTGCATACCGTCGGTTGGCCGTTGGACGGCCGCACCTATGGAGGGTCTTTTCTGTATCACCTGGAGGCGGACCAGGTCGCCGTCGGTTTCGTCATCGGCCTGGATTACCGAAACCCTCACCTGAGCCCCTTCGACGAGATGCAGCGATTCAAGACGCATCCCGCCATCCGTCCGCTTTTCGAGGGCGGGCGGCGCATCGCTTACGGGGCGCGGGCGCTCAACGAGGGCGGTTTTCAGTCGATCCCCCGAGTGGTCTTTCCCGGCGGCGCCTTGATCGGTTGCTCGGCCGGCTTTCTCAACGTGCCCAGGATCAAGGGATCGCATACCGCCATGAAGTCGGGCATGCTGGCGGCCGAAGCCGCCTTTGGCGCGCTGGCCGAAGAAACGCCGGCGCCGGAACTTTCCGCCTATCCCGAGGCGTTGAAAGAATCCTGGCTTTGGGACGAGCTTTACCGGGCCCGCAATATCCGTCCGGCTTTCCGCTGGGGACTCATCCGTGGAGTGGCCTATTCAGCGCTCGACACTTACCTTTTCGGCGGCCGGGCGCCGTGGACGCTCCATCACCACGAGGATCACAAGGCGCTTACGGAAGCCGCCGTCAGCCCGAAAATCGACTACCCCAAAGCGGATGGTGAAATCACTTTCGACAAGCTTTCCTCCGTTTACATTTCCAACACCAACCACGAAGAAAACCAGCCTTGTCACCTGACCCTCAAGGACCAAGGCGTTCCGGTGACGGTGAATCTGGCCCTTTACGACGGTCCGGAACAACGCTATTGCCCCGCCGGTGTTTACGAATTCGTCGAAGAGGACGGAAAGGCGCGTCTGCGGATCAACGCTCAAAACTGTGTCCACTGCAAGGCCTGCGACATCAAGGATCCGTCTCGGAACATCGATTGGGTGACGCCGGAGGGCGGCGGCGGACCGAATTACCCAAACATGTGAGAGTGAAGTCTTAGAGCCTATCCGAATAACTGGAGGCGTTTGTGATGAGACCAAATCAGGAAGGCCGCCGGGGGACCACCGGGGGGGGTCCCCCCGATTTTAAATGCGGGGGGACCCCCCGCGACCCCCGGGCGCCGCTTCGCCGGCGCTGCCGGCGCCTCGGCCAGAAGCGGCAACACCGCGGAGGCCTGAGTTGGTCCACCCTTCGG
>JAUXMA010000069.1 GCA_030623425.1 Rhodospirillaceae bacterium | reverse complement strand
GCGAGGCGCGGTCGGCACTCGTCAGGAATCTGGAACCAGCGCTGGGCGTGTAATCAGTTGCTTTGACCTCAGAGCCGGCGCCGTCTTGCTTATCCCGCAACGTCATCAGCTGGGCGTTGCCGCCGCTGGCGGCGGTGTTGACGGAAAGCGTCCTTTCGGTCGCGAAGCGATGAAGGTAACGGGGGCCGCCGGCCTTGGGGCCGGTTCCCGAGAGCCCCTCGCCGCCGAAGGGTTGAACCCCGACGACGGCGCCGATCATATTGCGGTTGACATAGGTGTTGCCGACGCGCAAGCGGTCATGGATGTAACGGACGGTGGTTTCGACCCGGCTGTGGATGCCCAGAGTCAGACCATAGCCGGTGTCGTTGACCGCCTCGATGACCGCGTCCAAGCGGTCGGCGGCGTAATTGATGACATGGAGGATGGGCCCGAACACTTCCCCCTTCAATTGGCTCAAAGCGTCGATTTGATAAATCCGCGGGGCGAAGAAGGTGCCATGGGCGAAGTCCCCGGCCGGGTCGACCCGGCAAAGCAGACGCGCCTCGCGGTCCATGCGCCCGGCGTGGGCCCGCAACAGGGTCAGCGCTTCGTCGTCGATCACCGGTCCCACGTCCGTCGCCAGTTGCGCCGGATCGCCCACCGTCAGTTCCGCCGCCGCTCCCGTCAGCATCGCCGTCAGGCGCTCGCCGATGTCGGCCTGCACGAACAGCACCCGCAGTGCCGAGCACCTTTGGCCGGCGCCGCTGAAAGCCGAGCGAAGCGCGTCCTCGACCACTTGTTCGGGCAATGCCGTGGAATCGGCGATCATGACGTTCTGGCCGCCGGTTTCGGCGATCAAGGGAATGATCGGGCCGGGGCGGGCGGCCAGGGCCTGGTTGATCCGCCGCGCCGTATCCATCGAGCCGGTAAAGGCGACGCCGGAAATGCCGCTGTCGGCAACCAAGGGGGCACCCACCGAGGGACCGTCGCCGGCGACAAGACGCAACACGTCTTCGGGAATCCCACCCTGGTACAGAATCCCGCTGGCCATGGCCGCCATCAAGGGTGTTTGCTCCGCCGGCTTGGCGACGACGGCATTGCCGGCGGCCAACGCCGCCGCCACCTGGCCGATGAAAATGGCGAGAGGAAAGTTCCATGGCGAGATGCAGGCGAAAACGCCGCGCCCGTGCAGGGACAATTGGTTGTCCTCGCCGGTCGGGCCGGGCATTGTTCGCGGGCCGGTGAATTCGCCGGCGGCGGCGGCGTAATAGCGGCAGAAATCCACCGCCTCGCGCACTTCCGCGACGGCGTCGGCGATGGTTTTGCCGGCTTCGCGGACAAGCAGCGCGATGAGTTCCGGCATCTTCCTTTCCAGGATGTCCGCCGCCCGCTCGAGACAGGCGGCCCTGTCGCCGGCCGCCGTCGCGCCCCAAGCCGGGGCCGCCGCCGCCGCCCGCGCCACCGCCAGCTTGACGTCCCCGGCCGTCGCCTCGGCGACGGCGCCGACCCGGCGGCGGCGGTCCGAGGGATCGAGGACAGGCCTCTCCCCGATCGAACCCGCCACCGCCCGCCACGGCCCGCGCGCCGCCGCCATGGCCTCGGCCAAGGGCCGCAAGGTGGCCGGATCGCTCAAGTCGACGCCTTTTGAGTTGCGTCGTTCGCCGCCGTAAAGGGCGGCGGGGAGCGGAATGCGGGGATGCGGCTTGGAAGCGAGCGCGGCGGCTTCCGCTATCGGGTCGGCGATGACCTCGTCGATGGGCAGGGCTTCGTCGACCAAGCGGTTGACGAAGGAAGTGTTGGTGCCGTTCTCGAGCAGCCTGCGGACCAGATAAGCGAGTAGTTCCCGGTAGCCGCCGACGGGTGCGTAAACACGGCAGGGAATATGAAAACCGTCCTTGCCCGCCACATGGTCGTAAAGGGATTCGCCCATGCCGTGGAGGCGCTGGAATTCGAAATCCCGGTATTCACCGGCCAATTCCAGCACCGCCGCCAGGGTCTGGGCATTGTGGGTGGCGAACATCGGATAGATGGCGTCACGCGCCGCCAACAGCCTGGCCGCGCAGGCGATGAAGGAAACGTCGGTGCAAACCTTGCGGGAAAAGACCGGAAAGCCGTCCAGTCCCAGTTCCTGGGCGCGCTTGATCTCGGTATCCCAATAGGCGCCCTTGACCAGCCGCACCATCAGCCGCCGGCCATGGCGGCGGGCTAGATCCGCCAACCAGTCGATGACCATGGGCGCCCGTTTCTGATAGGCCTGCACCGCCAGTCCCAAGCCCTCCCAGCCGGCCAGCCTGCGATCGCCGAACACCGCCCCGATCACCTCGAGCGACAAGCCCAGCCGTTCGGCTTCCTCGGCGTCGATGCAGACTCCAACCCCCGCCTCCATCGCCCGGCGGACCAATTCAAGCAGACGGGGTACCAGTTCGTTGATGACCCTATGGCGTTGGCCAAACTCGTATCGGGGATGGAGCCCGGAAAGCTTGATCGACACTCCCGGCCCGTCGATGACCCCGCGCCCGGCGCTTATCGCGCCGATGGCGCCGATGGCGTCGGCATAGGCGTTGAAATAGTCCTCGGCGTCGGCGGCGGTGCGCGCCGCCTCGCCCAACATGTCGTAGGAATAGCGGTATCCACGGGCTTCCCCCTCGCGGGCACGGTCGAGGGCTTCGCCAATGGTCCGCCCCATGACGAACTGGCGGCCGATGATGCGCATTGCCCGTTTCATGGCCTCGCGCAACACCGGCTCGCCGCTCCTGGCGATGAGACGGCGCAGCAACGAGGGCGCGTCGCCCAAGGTTTCGACATCCAGCTTGACGAAACGGCCGGTGAGCATCAGCGCCCAGGTCGAGGCATTGACGAACCAGGATTCGCTGTGCCCCAGGTGCCCCTCCCAGTCGGCCTCGGCAAGCTTGTCGCGGATCAGGCGGTTGGCGGTCTCGGCGTCGGGAATGCGCAACAACGCCTCGGCCAGACACATCAACACGACGCCTTCCTGGTTGGACAATTCGTACTCGTGAAGAAAGGCGTCGAGACCTCCCTGGCCGACCCCCCGGCGGCGTATTTTTTCGACCAGACGGCGCGCCGTTTTGGCGATCCGGCGGCGGCCCTTGCCGTCCAGGGGAATCTCCATGAGGAGCGCATCGACACGCGCCGTCTCATCGGCGCGGGTGGCGGCTTCGATGTCCCGCCACAAGGGATCCGGGTCGGGAAATTCACCGATGAAAGACATGAGAATAGCAGATTATGAAATTTTCGCCGCCGCCGCGAGTGGCGAAAACACCGCTTGTCTCACTGGCCGCCTTGACCCTGCCGCCGATGCCGGCTTTTTACAACCGGCGCTAGACCATAACCGGCATCGTCCACCGGACCATCGGCCGGGTGCTGGACCGCTTGGCCATCGATCCTTGGTATCAGGGGAGATTTTTCCTATTTCCGCGCCGCCAACAGAAGGTCGCAGATTTCGCGCACGGCGCCCTCGCCGCCGCCCCTTTCGGTGACGTAGAGGGCGCGTTCTCGCACCTCCGGCATCGCGTCGGCGACGCTCAGCGGCAAGCCGACGGCCTCCATGACCGGCAGATCGTTGAGGTCGTCGCCCATATGGGCAACCTCGGCCAATTCTATCGCCAGCTCCGAGCACAAAGCCGAAAGCGCCGCGAGCTTGTCCTCGACGCCGATACGGACATGGTCAAGGCCCAGGGATTCTGCCCTTTTGAGAATGGATTTAGCTTGGCTGGCGGTGATGATGACGACTTCGACCGCCGCCTCCGGCAGGCGCTTGATGCCCTCTCCGTCCTTGACGTTGAACCTGCGAAGCTGGCTGCCGTCATCGGCGAAATAGAGACCGCCGTCCGTCAAGACCCCGTCGACGTCAAGCGACAAGAGCTTGACGGCGGCGAGCCGGCGAAGCAAATCGGCGGCGGACAGTTTTCTCCTTGATGGCGCGCGCATTCTAAAGATCCCTTGGTGCCGGCCTTACCGCGACGGAAGCCCGAATTCAGTAGGTTACTCCACATGCATCGAGCATGCATGGGGAGTTTCACGGGGAGGGCTTGGGTGACAGGCATCACAACAAAATACCCGCTCATACGTTATCATTTCCATGGGTACTCATTGATCGGAGATATGAGTGTTTTCCTCCATGAAGACTATAAAATCAAAGCGCAAAAGACAGAGCTTGCCGAAAAAGGAAGATCGGCCCTTTAGCACGACCGGCCTCGTTTTGCTTTGCCTTCTGGGTTTTCTGGCATTGGCTGGTTCTTTATTCTACAAGGCAAACTACGGCGCTGACGTTCCTTGGATCAGCCTCTTTTTCGAACACAAGGCCAAGGTAAAGAGGGATAAGTTCAAACTCGAAGGCGTGAGCCTGGGCATGACACCCGAAATGGTGCGCCGCCTGCATTCCAATCTGATCCTTACGGATCGAAGGGACGGCGAGAAAAAAGGAACCTATGTCTCGGAGAAAGGCGGCGCGTTCACGGCTTTGTTCCTCGACGCCGACGGCGGCCGCAAAGTTTACAGGATGCAATTCGTCCATGCCTACAAATCGCTCACCGAGAGCGAAATCATCGGCAGACTCAGCAAGGACTACGGCATTCCCACCACCAGCAGCTGCCTGCGGCGGGCGGTAAGAAGAATCCGCGAATGCCGCTACAGTTGGTTGGTTTCCGGCGGCGTTTCCTTGAATGCGCTGATCAGGGAAAGAAGGAACAACTCCGGCGCCGTCCGGACGGAATTTACCCTCAACGCCGTGGATACCAATCTTGAAGGCAAAAAGAAGCGCCGCCAGCAGAAACAACGCACCCGTCCGCCTGCCTCCGGCCCCGCCAAGCGCTTTCCTCTGGCCGCCTCCGGCGCCGACGAACGCAAGGAAGCCCTGCCTTTCTGAATGCGTCAGCGAATTTTCGGCGCCGTCAAAAGACGTCGTAGGCGATGCAAATCCGTTTCTGTTCGCTGTCGAAGGGGATGGTGCGGTGGTAGAAATAGGAAGGAAACATGTACATGAGTCCTTCCTCGGGCAGGAAGGCTTTCACTTCCGGCCGCACTTGGCAGAAATCCCACTCGGCGCCGCATTCGCCGAATTCGATCCAGCCGGCCTGTGATCCGGACTGCCCGACGATGTCCGGAATCTTGACATAATAGCAGCCGGTCAGCCAGCCGGTCGGGTGAATATGGGGAAGTTGATGGCCCATCCGGTTCATCACCACCGCCCAGCTGTTGATCTTGTCGAGCGCCGGTTTGCCGGCCACGAAGGGATGACCGGGGTCCGCCGGCAGCGAGTTCACATACCTTGTCACCGCTTCCTTCATCATTTCCTCGACATAGGCGACCGGCCCTTTCGGCTCCGTCAACAGTTCACGGCTATGCATGCCCGAGACGGTCTTAAAATTGGAAGGTTCGTGGACCAACGTCGGATGCGACAGTATGTGTTTGGTCAAGGCGTCGTGGAAGGCGTCAAGGTTGGCAAATTCCCCAGGCAGGTCGAAACGGTAGCCGGTGATGAAACGGTCGAAATCGAAAAGGTAACGGGCGCCTTCGCGGTCCCCCATTTCGGTCAGCGCGATGCCCTTGCATGTGAGCAGGCCGGTGTCCATGGGATGATCGTTGTGGAAGGAATCGCAAATCTCCACCGCCGCCTGGGGATTGCCCTGCTGGATGTATACGGCGCCGGTGTTGGCGTACGGTTGCGCGAAATCCGGCTTGACCGCGATGGCGTGGCGGTAGGCGGCAAGCGCTTCATCGAACTTGCCCAGCGCTTTCAGGGCATTGCCCAGATTGCAATGGGCGTCGGCGAAATCGGGTTGGATTGCAACGGCGCGGCGATATGAAGCAACGGCTTCTTCCAGTTGATCCAGATTCTTCAGCGCCACGCCTAGATTGCTGTGAGCCAAGGCCATGCCTGGTTCGATGGCGATGGCGCGCCGGTAGGCGGCAATGGCTTCGTCCAGTTTTCCCAGATCCTTCAGCGCCACGCCGGCATTGGAATGCGCCAAGGCGAATTGCGGATTGATTTCGGTGGCGCGGCTGAAAGCGGCGCGGGCCTCTTCCATTTTTCCAAGAAAGCGCAACGAATTGCCTAAGTTGCAATGGACCTCGGCGATGTCGGGGTCGATTTCCAAGGCTTGGCGGAAAGCGGAAATGGCTTCTTCGGCCATTCCCAACCCTTGCAGCGCTTCGCCAAAAGAAGCGTGATAGAGGGGATCGTCCGGGCTGGTCGAGATGATCTCGTCGACCAGCCGGGCGGCGGCGTCTCCCCGGCCCAGCCGGGAGGCGATTTCGGCGCAGGAAAAAAGAGCCTGCAAATTGTCCGGCTGGAAATTCAAGATCTGCCGGAAGATGGTGTCGGCCTGCGGCAAATATCCCTTTTCGAGATTGTGAAATCCCGCCGCCAGGGCCTCGGCAATGCTGAAGTCCCCCCTCAGGACAACCGGGCCGGAAGCGATGTCGGCAGCGGAATTGCCGGGGGTTTGGTGTGGGTTCGGGCTCATTCCCCCTCAACCTCGCACGACAATCAACGAATGGACATGAGCTCATCTTAACCTAAAATTCCGTTGTTGTCAGGCCGCCCGCCTTGACCGCCACGGGGCGACGGGAGGAAGATGGCGAAATGTCAGCCAAGCCGCCTTTTCAGTGGGATGATCCGTTCCTGTTCGATGACCAGTTGAACGAAGAAGAACGCCTGGTCCGCAATACGGCCAGGGATTACGCGCAAGCCAAACTGATGCCGCGCATCCTGAAAGCCAACAGGGACGAGACATTCGAGCGCGAAATCATGACCGAGATGGGCGAGCTGGGGCTTTTGGGTTCCACCTTGCCCGGGGAATTCGGCGGCGCCGCCGTCAACCACGTGTCCTACGGGCTGGCGGCGCGCGAGATCGAGCGGGTGGATTCCAGCTACCGTTCGGCGATGAGCGTGCAGTCGTCGCTGGTCATGCATCCCATCTTCGCCTACGGCGGCGACAGCCAGAAACGGAAATACCTGCCGAAATTGGCGACCGGAGAATGGATCGGCTGCTTCGGCCTGACCGAGCCGGACCACGGTTCCGCTCCGGGCGGCATGAACAGCCGCGCCGTCAAGGTCAACGGCGGTTATGAACTCACCGGCACCAAGATGTGGATCACCCATTCGCCCGTCGCCGATGTCTTCGTCGTCTGGGCCAAGCTCGACGGCGTCATCCGCGGCTTCGTATTCGAGCGCGGCCAGGAAGGACTGAGCACGCCCAAGATCGAGGGCAAGTTCTCTTTGCGCGCGTCGCCGACCGGCGAGATCGTCATGGACGGCGTTTTCGTGCCCGAGGACAATATCTTCGCCGAGGTGGAAGGGCTGAAAGGCCCCTTCGGCTGTCTCGACAAGGCCCGCTACGGCATCGCCTGGGGGGCGCTGGGGGCGGCCGAATTCTGCTGGCACGCGGCCCGCCGGTACACCCTCGATCGCAAGCAGTTCGGCCGTCCGCTCGCCGCCAACCAACTGATCCAGAAGAAGCTCGCCGACATGCAGACCGAGATCGTCATCGGCCTGCAAGCCTGCTTGCGGGCCGGCCGCCTCATGGACGAGGGCCGCTGCCCGTCCGAGACCCTTTCCCTGGTCAAGCGCAATTCCTGCGGCAAGGCGCTCGACGTCGCCAGGATGGCCCGCGACATGCACGGCGGCAACGGCATCGTCGACGAATTCCACGTCATCCGCCACCTGATGAACCTGGAAACCGTCAACACCTACGAAGGTACCCACGACATCCACGCCCTGATCCTGGGCCGGGCGCAGACGGGGATTCAGGCCTTTACGGCGGACTGACAAGCGTATCGGCTCCAGTCCAACATCCACATGACCGAAGAAAAAAACGGCAATGAGAATAAGTGAGGCGTTTCCCG
>JAUXMA010000134.1 GCA_030623425.1 Rhodospirillaceae bacterium | reverse complement strand
GTCAACGCCGATACCGGCCAACCCTTCACCTTCCAAATCCTCCTCGGTTCCCCGGCCTGGGAACGGATCGCCTTGCCTTTTACCCGCAATCTCAAACGCTTGGGTATCGAGGCCAAGGTCCGCACCGTCGATACCGCCCAATACCGGAAGCGCACCGATGAGTTCGATTTCGAGATGATTGTCGACGTTTTCGGGCAATCGCTTTCGCCAGGCAACGAGCAGCGGGACTTCTGGAGTTCCGCCGTCGCCGACCTGCCGGGCAGCCGCAACACCATCGGCGTCAAGGATGCGGTAATCGACCGGCTGATCGAGCTGGTGATCTCGGCCCCCGACCGGCAAAGCCTGATCCATCGCACCCGCGCCCTGGACCGGCTGTTGCTGTGGGGCCATTACGTCATTCCCCACTGGCACATTCAAAGCTTTCGGGTCGCCCATTGGGACAAGTTCGGGCGGCCCGACGTCAACCCCAAATACGGGCTCTGCTTCGATTGCTGGTGGATCGATCCGGCCAAGGAAGAGGCGCTGGCATCCCGCCGGGGAAAGAACTAGGAAAGCGGCGCTTTTTCCATGTTCGCCTATATCGTCCGCCGTCTCTTGCTGATTTTCCCGACCCTGTTCGGGATCATGGTCGTCAACTTCATCATCGTCCAGACGGCGCCGGGCGGCCCCGTCGAACGCCTGATCGCCGAGATCCAGGGCACCGCCGTCCAGGCGACGGCGCGGATCAGCGGCGCCGCCGGCGGCGAGGGCGCCGGTCAAGGCCGGAGCCAGCGTTTCGGCGGCGGCGAGTCGACCGTCTCCAAGTACAGGGGCGCCCGCGGCCTCGATCCGGAACTGATCAAGGAAATCGAGAAACTTTACGGCTTCGACAAACCGCCGATCGAGCGCTTCTTCAAGATGATGGGCCAGTATCTGGTCCTCGACTTCGGCGACAGTTTTTTCCGCGACCGCAAGGTGATCGACCTGGTAATCGATAAGATGCCGGTGTCGATCTCGCTCGGACTGTGGACCACCCTCTTGGTCTACTTGATCTCCATTCCGCTGGGCATCGCCAAGGCGGTGCGCGACGGCTCGCGCTTCGATGTCTGGACCAGTGGATTCATTATCGTCGGCTATGCCATTCCTGGGTTCCTTTTCGCCATCCTGCTGCTTGTGCTGTTCGCCGGCGGCAGTTTCCTCGACTGGTTTCCGCTCAGGGGACTGACCTCTCCCGACTGGAACGAGCTGAGTTGGCCGGCACGCATCGCCGATTACTTCTGGCACATCACCCTGCCGGTCCTGGCCCTGGTCATCGGCGGTTTCGCCGGGTTGACCATGCTGACCAAGAACTCGTTTCTGGAAGAAATCAACAAACAATACGTGATCACGGCGCGCTCCAAGGGACTGGCCGAAAAGCGGGTGCTTTACGGACACATATTCCGCAACGCCATGCTGATCGTCATCGCCGGCTTCCCCAGCGCCTTCATCGGCATCCTGTTCACCGGCGCCCTTTTGGTGGAGGTCATCTTTTCCTTGGACGGGCTCGGCCTCCTCGGTTTCGAGGCGGCGCTCAACCGCGATTATCCGGTGATGTTCGGGACGCTCTTTTTCTTCACCCTGCTGGGACTGGTCTTCAACCTCATCGGCGACCTCATGTACCACGTCGTCGATCCGCGCATAGACTTCGAAAGCCGGGAGGTCTGAGCGATGCAACGGGACCGCTTTCTGGGCCTGCCAATCAGCCCGCTGAACCGGCGGCGGCTGATGAACTTCAGGGCGAATGGGCGCGGTTTCTGGTCGCTTTGGATATTTCTTTTACTCTTCACCGTGACGCTTTTCGCCGAGTTCATCGTCAACGACAAACCATTGCTGGTAAAGTACCAGGGCGCCTATTACGTGCCCGTTTTCACCGAATATTCGGAAACCACTTTCGGCGGCGACTTTCCCACCGAGACCGATTACCGCGATCCTTTCATCGCCGAAAAGATCACCGCCGATGGGTGGATGCTATGGCCGCTTGTCCGCTATTCCTATGACACCATCAACTACAACCTGCCGGTGCCGGCGCCGGCGCCGCCTAGCGTCGAAAACTGGCTCGGCACCGACGACCAGGGCCGCGACGTGGTGGCGCGGCTGATTTACGGCTTTCGTATTTCCGTCCTGTTCGGCCTCGCGCTGACCTTTTTCAGTTCCATCATCGGCGTCGCCGCCGGCGCCGCGCAGGGCTATTTCGGCGGCCTCACCGACCTTCTGTTCCAGCGCTTTATCGAAGTCTGGTCGGGATTGCCGATCCTTTACCTGCTGATCATCCTGGCCAGCATCATCGAGCCCAACTTCTGGTGGCTCTTGGGCCTGCTTTTGCTGTTCAGCTGGATGGCGCTCGTCGGCGTCGTGCGCGCCGAGTTTCTGCGCGCCCGCAACTTCGATTTCGTGCGCGCCGCCCGCGCCCTCGGGGTCAGCAACCTCATGATCATGTTCAAGCATATCCTGCCCAACGCCATGGTGGCGACGCTGACCTTCATGCCTTTCATCCTGTCGGGTTCCGTGGTGACGTTGACGTCGCTTGATTTCCTGGGCTTCGGCCTGCCGCCGGGATCGCCGTCGCTGGGCGAGCTCCTCAATCAGGGCAAGGCCAACCTGCAGGCGCCGTGGTTGGGCATCACCACCTTTTTCATCCTCGCCGTCATGTTGAGCCTGTTGATTTTCATCGGCGAGGCGGTGCGCGACGCTTTCGATCCGCGCAAGACGTTCGCCGCCGCTGGAACCGGCACGGGAACGAGCCGCTGATGTCCGCCACGCCGCTTCTGGAAATCGACGATCTGTCGGTCTCCTTCGGCACCGGCGGCCGCGAGATCAAGGCGGTGCGAGGGGCATCGCTCGGTATCGACAAAGGCGAGACGGTGGCGCTGGTCGGCGAAAGCGGCTCGGGCAAGTCGGTGACCGCCCTTTCCGTCCTGCAACTGCTGCCCTATCCCTCGGCCTGGCACCCCCGGGGCAGCATTCGTTTCGCCGGCGAGGAACTGATGGGCGCCGGCGAGGCCCGCTTACGCGACTTGCGCGGCGACCGCATCGCCATGATCTTCCAGGAACCGTTGACCTCGCTCAACCCGCTGCACTCGGTCGAGCGTCAGATCTCGGAAGTGCTGCTCGTCCATAAGCTGATGGGCCGGGAGAAGGCACGCCAGCGGGTCATCGAACTGTTGCACCTGGTCGGTTTGGCCGAGGCGACGGAGCGGCTCCATGCCCTGCCTTACGAGTTTTCCGGCGGCCAGCAGCAGCGGATCATGATCGCCATGGCCTTGGCCAACGAACCCGACCTGCTGATCGCCGATGAGCCGACCACCGCCGTCGACGTCACCATTCAGGCGCAGCTTTTGAAGCTTCTCAAGGACCTGCAGGCCGAACTGGGGATGGCGCTGCTGCTGATCACCCACGACCTCGGCATCGTCCGGCGCATGTCCGAGCGGGTCTACGTGATGAACGCCGGGCGCATCGTCGAGCAGGGCAAGGTCGCCGACATCTTCGCAACCCCGCACCATCCCCATACCCAACGCCTGCTCGCCGCCGAGCCCTCCGGAAGGCCCGAGCCGGCGTCAAGGGACGCCCCGGAGGTCATGGCCGCCAGCCAACTCAAGGTCTGGTTTCCGGTCAAAAAAGGAATCCTCCGCCGCACCGTCGATCACATCAAGGCGGTCGACGGGATCACCCTCCACCTCCGCCGCGGACACACCCTGGGCGTCGTCGGGGAGAGCGGTTCGGGCAAGAGCAGCTTGGGGCGGGGCTTGTTGCGCCTCGAGCGGAGCCGCGGCGCCATCGTCTTCAACGGCCGCAACATCCAAGGCGCCGGCTTCAAGGAACTGAGGCCGTTGAGAAAAAAGATGCAAATGGTCTTCCAGGACCCTTTCGGCTCCTTGAGCCCGCGCCTCTCGGTCGGCCAGATCGTCGAGGAGGGCCTTTTGGTCCACGGCCTTGGCGGCGACAGCTACCAGGAACGCCGCGCCACGATCGGCCGCGCCCTTGAGGAAGTGGGACTGGAGCCCGACATGCAAAGCCGCTATCCGCACGAATTCTCCGGTGGCCAGCGGCAGCGCGTTTCCATCGCCCGCGCCCTCGTATTGAAACCCGACTTCATCGTCCTGGACGAGCCGACGAGCGCCCTTGACATGTCGATCCAGGCGCAGATCGTCGAGCTCCTGCGCGAGCTGCAACGGCGCCACGACCTTGCCTATCTCTTTATCAGCCATGATTTGAAGGTTGTCAGGGCGCTCGCCCACGAGGTTCTGGTCATGCGCCGGGGATTGGTGGTCGAACAGGGCCCAGCGGATGAGATCTTCACTTGCCCCAAGGACCCTTACACCCGCGCCCTTATGGACGCGGCGTTCGAGATGAAAGCCGATGAAACCGGCGTGGTGAGTTTATAGGCATGGTTCTGCTGTTCATCAGCGACTACGGCTGTCCCCGGCAATGGCGGCGATTGTTGACCGAGGAACTGCCCGATCTCGATTTCCGCGTCTGGGCGGACGAGACCGGTGATCCGGCCGACATCGATTTCGCCCTGGTCTGGGATCCGCCAATGGGAGAGTTGGCCCGCTATCCCAACCTCAAGGCCATTTTCTCGCTTGCCGCGGGAGTCGATCACCTTCTCAAGGACCCCGCCCTGCCCGAAGTTCCCCTTATCCGCATGGTCGACCCGGCGCTGATCTCGGGAATGAATGAGTTCGTCATTCACCATGTGCTTCATTTCCACCGCCGGTTCGATGTTTTCGAGGAACGCCAGCGCCGCCGCGAATGGAAGGAACTGCCGGCGGCCGATACCGCATGCCGGCGGGTTGGCGTCATGGGTCTGGGCGTCATCGGCTCGGCCGTCGCCGGCAAGCTGAGCGGCCTCGGCTTTGCCGTCGCCGGATGGAGCCGGTCGGCGAAAGAGATCGGAGGCGTCGAAAGCTTCGACGGCGAGGATGCCTTGATCCCGTTTCTCAACAGGACCGAGATTCTGATCTGTTTGCTGCCGCTGACGCCGGCGACGGAAGGCATCATCAACAAAGAAACGCTGGCCGCCCTGCCCGAGGGGGCTTACGTGATCAATTGCGCCCGCGGCGGCCACCTGGTCGAGAACGACTTGCTGGCGGCGTTGGATTCGGGCCGCCTCGCCGGCGCCGCCTTGGACGTCTTCCGTGCCGAGCCCTTGCCCCGGGACCATCCCTTCTGGCGTCACCCGAAGGTCGTCGTCACCCCCCACATCGCCAGCCTTTCCGTGCCCCGCTCGGCGGTCCCCCACGTCGCCGAAAACATCCGCCGCATCGAAAATGGGCAGCCGCCGACAAACCAGGTCAGCCGCGAGCGGGGATATTAACGGTGATCGGCGCCGACCGCCGCGGCGACACTGTCGAAGCCATCGGCGCGAATGAGTTGGGCGAGGTCGCGTTTGATCCTGTTGACCAGGCCGGGACCGTGAAAAATAAGCGCGGTATAGAGTTGGACGAGGGAAGCGCCGGCGCGAATCTTGGCGTAGGCATGGCGCGCGGTTTCGATCCCGCCGACGCCGATCAGCGGCAGCTTGCCTTGCGTCAGGCGATACATGTCGGCGAGAATCCCGGTCGACGGTTCAAACAACGGACGGCCGCT
>JAUXMA010000204.1 GCA_030623425.1 Rhodospirillaceae bacterium | reverse complement strand
GTCACCGTCGAGTGAGCTTTGAAAGGGCGGGCTTCCCGGCGCCGAATCCCCGCAACCATGAAAGGCTCTCAATTGCCAGGAACGATGACGGGGATGGGCCGGTCTTTGTTTCTCCGTGCCGCCGGGTTGTCGACCAGAAACTCCAAATTTTCGATCAGATAACTGACCACGCCGTCCTGGAACTCCTCACGGATCAGCGACCAAGTGACAAACAACCCGCCGTGGATTTCGCGGTCCATGATCTCATCGTTGCCGGCGAGATCGTGCAGGGCCTTGGCCAGGTCCTTGGCCCGGCCCACGTAGACCCACTTCGGACGCACGCCGGCGTGCCAGATGATGTAAACGGCGGAAACGCCGGATAGACCCGCTTCCTCGGGATCAAGGTTGAGCAAACGGTAAAACCCGCCGCCGGGCGATTTCACCCAATCGGCATCCTGGGGAGGACCGGCGGCAAGTTGTTCGTACGATAAATTGCTGAAAATCGACATCCGTTCGACGACTCCAGTCGGATTTTCACACCATATCCATTTTCCCGCCCGGCGCCGGCATAAAAATCGGCATGCGGACACAGGCCGAAAAACTCCAACGCCGTGATCCAGGAATAATAAAGATGATAATCAATAGTTGGAAAATGGTTAATATTCCAAAATATCCAAATTCATCTAGTAAATTTCCATTGAGTTGAACCCGCCTTGGACGGCCAAGCGATGATTGTGGAAATGTCGGTTGTCGCCGCCGTGTTGGCGGTCGTCGCGCTGATCGCCGCTTACACGCTGATCACCGGCAGTCCGCCGATGCCGACGTCGGCGAAAGTGAAAGCGGCCATGCTGGCGGCCATCCCCGGCGGCTTCGAAGGGATGGTTTTTGAACTGGGGTCGGGATGGGGAACGTTGGCTTTCGCCCTCGCCAAGCGGTTCCCCAAGAGCCAGGTGGTGGCTTGTGAACTGTCGCCGGTGCCGTGGCTGTTTTCCAGGTTGCGGCAAGCTCTGGAGCGGCTGCCCAACCTTACCATCCGGCGGATGGATTTCCATTCTCTGTCGCTGCAAGAGACGGCGCTGGCGGTCTGCTACCTGCACCCCGGCGGCATGCATAAACTCAAGCTCAAGCTCGAGGCCGAACTGCCTTCGGGAGCCTTGGTGCTCTGCAACTTCTTCGCCGTTCAGGGATGGCGGCCGGAAGCCGTCACCACGGTCGACGACCCCCACAACAGCAAAGTCTACCTTTACCGGATAATTCGGTGATACCGAATATCACAGCGCCCGGACGATCTCCTCGGTCATCTTCTTGGCGTCGCTGAACAACATCATGGTGTTGTCGCGGAAGAACAGCTCGTTGTCGAGGCCGGCGTAGCCGGTGGCCAGCGAGCGCTTGACGAACAGCACGGTGTTGGCCTTGTCGACATCGAAAACGGGCATGCCGTAGATGGGGCTGCCGGAATCGTTTTTGGCCGCCGGATTGGTGACGTCGTTGGCGCCGATGACGAAGGCGACGTCGGCGGCGGCGAATTCATGGTTGATCGCGTCGAGCTCGAAGACCTCTTCATAAGGGACGTTGGCCTCGGCCAGCAGGACGTTCATATGGCCGGGCATGCGGCCGGCCACCGGATGGATGGCGTAAGCCACGTCGACGCCGTTTTCCTTCAAGCTGTCGGCCATCTCCCGCAAAACGTGCTGGGCCTTGGCTATCGCCATGCCGTAGCCGGGGACGATGATGACCTTGGAGGCGTTTTTCAAGATGAAGGCGGCGTCGGCGGCGGTTCCCGACTTGACCGCCCTGTCGGCGGCGACGCCGACGCCGCCCGGGGTCGCCGTCTCGCCGCCAAAACCGCCCAACAGGACGTTAAAAATGGAGCGGTTCATGCCCTTGCACATGATGTAGCTCAAGATGGCGCCGCTGGAACCGACCAAGGCGCCGGTGATGATCAGGGCGGTGTTGGAAAGCGTGAAGCCGATGCCGGCCGCCGCCCAACCCGAGTACGAGTTGAGCATGGAAATGACCACCGGCATATCGGCGCCGCCGATGGGAATGATGATCAAAACGCCGATGGCGAACGACAGCAGCACCAGCAACCAGAAAGCGATATAGGACTCGGTGCTTGCGAACCAGAAGATCATAATCGCGATGAAGACGCCGATCAGCGCGTTCACCAGGTGCTGCCCCATGAAGGTGATGGGAACGCCGCTCATGATCGCTTGCAGCTTGGCGAAAGCGATCAACGAGCCGGAAAAGGTGATGGCGCCGATGGCGGTTCCCAGGCTCATTTCGATCAGGCTGGCTTGAGCGATGGAGCCTCGGAGGCCGATGCCGTAGGCCTCCGGATGATAGAGCGCCGCCGCCGCCACCAACACCGCCGCCATGCCGACCAAGCTGTGGAAGGCGGCGACAAGCTGCGGCAACGCCGTCATCTGGATCCTGAGCGCCACCACGGTGCCGACGGTGCCGCCGATGATCATGCCGGTCAGGATCATCGGGAAACTGACGACGCCCGGCGCCATCGCCGTGGTGGCGATGGCGATGATCATGCCGGCGATGCCGTAGAGGTTGCCCTTGCGCGCCATTTCCGGCGAGCTCAGCCCCCTGAGCGCCATGATGAAACAGATTGCCGCGATCAGGTAGGCGAAACCGGTCAGATTTGCGCTCATCAAGCCGGCCCCTCTATTTCTTCTTCTTGAACATGGCCAGCATGCGCTGGGTGACGATGAAGCCGCCGAAGATGTTGACGGAAGCCAGGGTCACGGCGAGGAAACCCATGATCTTGGAAAAGTCCATATCGGCGGGACCGGCGGCCAACAGGCCGCCAACGATGATCACCGACGAGATGGCGTTGGTGACGCTCATCAGCGGCGAGTGAAGCGCCGGCGTGACGCTCCACACGACATAGAAGCCGATCAGGCAGGCGAGGACGAAAATCGTGAACAGGAACAGGAACAGATCGCCGCCCGCCGCCCATTGGCTTTGGGCGGCGACAAGCTGGCTCGCTTCGCCGGCGATCTTCACCGTCTGCTCGGCCAGCTTCGCCGCCTCGGCGGCGAGTTTGGCGGAATGATCGGCTAGCGTTTCCGCATCCATGGCTAATTTCCTTTTTCCCCGGGCGAGGAATTTTCAGCCGCCGAGGCTTTCGCCGGCATGGGCTGCACGACCTTGCCGGCGTGGCAGACCAGGGTGCCCGTGATGGTTTCGTCCCGCCAGTCGATGTTGAGCGTCTTCGTCTCCTTGTCGACGTGGGGGCTGATGAAATTGAGCAGGTTCTTGGCATAAAGGGCGCTGGCGTCCTCGGCCAGACGCGCCGGGACGTTGTCGAAGCCGACGATCTTGACCCCATGCATCTCGACCACCTTGCCGAGCTCGCTCAGTGGACAGTTGCCGCCGGCCTCGACCGCGAGATCGACGATCACCGATCCCGGCATCATGCTTTTGACCATTTTCTCGCTGACCAGGACCGGCGCCGGGCGGTCCGGAATCAGCGCCGTGGTGATGACGATATCCTGTTTCTTGATGTGTTCGGCAACCACCTCTTTTTGCTTTTGGAAGTACTCCGGCGGCATTTCCTTGGCGTAGCCGTCCTCGGTCTGGGCGTCTTTTTCCATCTCTGGATCGATGACGAGGAATCTCCCGCCCAGGCTTTCCACTTGTTCCTTGGTCGCCGGGCGCACGTCGGTGGCGGTGACGACGGCGCCTAGACGCTTGGCCGTGGCGATGGCCTGCAGACCGGCGACGCCGACGCCCATGATGAAAACCTTGGCCGGCGCCACCGTGCCGGCGGCCGTCATCATCATCGGGAAGGCGCGGCCGAACTCGGACGCCGCGTCCAGAACCGCCTTGTATCCGGACAGATTGGATTGGCTCGACAGCACGTCCATGCTCTGCGCGCGGGAGATCCTCGGCATCAGCTCCATGGCGAAGGCGGTGATGCCGGCGGCGGCGTAGGCCCCCACATCCTTCGGGTTGCCGAGGGCGCCCAAGTTAGCGATGAGGATGGCGCCTTTTTTCATTTTCGCCAGTTCGTCGCTGTCCTCGCCGCCCTCGACAAT
>JAUXMA010000171.1 GCA_030623425.1 Rhodospirillaceae bacterium | reverse complement strand
TTGGGCTCGGTCGCCTCGACGGGCGCCGTCCCGTTTCCTGGCCGGCGGCGACGTTGTAAGGGGGGGGCGCAGCCCGCCATTATTTCGAGGTCATCACCCAGACCCCGTTCCAGTCCTTGGGCATCTTCGCTTTCAGGTGGCCGCAACGGCCGATGTAGATCTCGGAGAGCTTGTCGCTGGGGTTGCCCTTCAGGCATTCCTTGAACGATTTCACCGCCTTGTCCCAATTGCCGGCGCGGTAGTGCTTGCGTCCTTCGTTGAAGTAGTTGACCACGTCCATCAGGTTGGGGAAGGTTTCGTCAGTGTGATAGTCGAGAACTTCGTGGACGCCGACGGGTTCGGTCTTGCCCTTGACGACCACGTCGTCGATGTAGCGGATGCGATAGGTGCCCTTCAGCTTGGCGAAGGTCAACTCGGAAATCAGCACCCGGGCGGCGTATTGCTTGCAAGCGGATTCCAGCCTGGCGGCCAGGTTCACGCCGTCGCCGATCATCGTGTAGTCCATGCGCTTGGGGCTGCCGATGTTGCCTGAAACGATGGTGTCGGTGTTGAGGCCCAGACCCATGTCGACGGGCATCAGCCCGGTCTTCTCGCGCTCCTTGTTCCATTCCCAGAGTTCCCTGATCATGGATATCCCGGCGCGCACGCCGCGGTCTTCGTCGTCTTCGTGGGCGACGGGAATGCCGAAGGCGGCCATGATGGCGTCGCCGATGAACTTGTCCAGCATGCCGCCCTCGCGGCTGATGCAGTCGACCATGATGGTGAAGTATTCGTTCAACAGCGCCACCGTGCCCTGGGCGCCGAGGGTCTCGGTGATGGTGGTGAAGCCGCGCACGTCGGAGAACAGTACGGTGGCGACGGTGTCCTTGCCGCCCATGATGTCTTCCTGGCTATCGCCCATGAGCTGGTCCGCTAGCCCTGGGTCCATGTAGCGCGACATGGTCGATTTCATCCGTTTCTCTGTACTGATGTCCTCGATCATGATCATCGCGCCCAGTTTCTTGTCCTCGCCGGAGAGCAGCGGCAGGAAGGTGATGTTGGCGGAGATGGTCTCCTTCTCGTCCTCTTCCTTGGTCACCTCCATCTCGGCGTCCATGTAGACGTCGGATTCCAGCCTCTCCCCGACCTCCTTGATCTTTTCCATGATCCAGGCGTTGGCGCCGGAGAAGAAATCGTCCGCCTTTCGATCGAGGATATCGTCGGGCTGGACATGAAGGATGCGCAAGACGGCGGCGTTGCAGGTGACGATCTTGCCGTCCTCGTCCATGGTGATGACGCCGTTGGTCATGCTTTCCAGCATGCTTTCGTTGTAGTTCCTCATGTTCTGGACGTCGTCGAACAGCTTGGCGTTCTCGAGCGCGATGGCGACCTGAGCGGTGAAGGCCTTGAGCCGCTGCTCGTCCTCGTCGGTGAACGGCCCGCCGCGTTTGTTCAAAACTTGCGTCACCCCGATGGTCTTGCCTTTCTTGTTGACCACTGGCGTGCACAGGATCGAGCGGGTGAAATAGCCGGTCTGCTTGTCGAAGGCCGGGTTGAAACGCAAGTCGGCGTAAGCGTGGGGGATGTTGATGGTTTGGCCCGAGGTGAAGACGGTGCCGGCGATGCCTAGGTGGTTGGGCAGGCGGATCTCGCCCAGCGAGTCGCCCTGCGCCACCCGGCTGAACAGCTCGCCCGTCTTCTCGTCGTTGAGGAACAGCGTCGAGCGGTCGGCGTTGAGCATCCGCGTCGCCTCGCCCATGACCTTCTGAAGCAGGGCGCCCAGGTCGATCTCGGCGGTGACGTCAGAGACGACATCGAGGAACTCCATCTCCTTTTGGCGGGTTTTTTTCATGCGTTCGACGAACTGGGTGCTCTGCAGGGAGATCGCCGCCTGCATGGTCATCTGCCCCAAGAGCTCCAGATCGTCCTTGCTGAACTTACCTTCCTTCTTGTTCAGCACTTGGGCGGCGCCGATGGTTTCTCCCCTCGCCGTCTTGATGGGGACGCAGAGGATGCTTTTGGTCTTGAAGCCGGTCTGTTCGTCGATGGCGCGGTTGAAGCGTTCTTCCTTGTAGGCGTCATGGATGATCATCCCCTCGCCGCTGGTGTAGACGTGGCCGGCGATGCCGCTGTTGTTGAGGATACGGATTTCACGCTGGAAGTTTCCTTGGGCGAAGCGGGAGTAAAGCTCGCCGGTCTGGGGGTCGTTGAGGAAAAGCGTGCCCCTTTCGGCGCCCAGCTCCCAGGTGGTCATCTTGACGAGGGTTTCGAGGACCTCGTCCAGGGATTCGATGGCCGCCATCTTCTTGGAGATTTCGAGCAGCATTTCCGCCTGATTCAGCCTTTTGGTCTCGTTTCCGGCGGCCATGCCGCCGGCCGGGCGGACGGCCGTAAGTTTGACCGCCGGCTTGGGTTTGGCGCGGGTTTTGGTCCTCCTCATTTCTTCCTGCCTCTGCTGGAATTGCACTTGGTTGAACTGGCCTTGGCGGCCTTGCTATCGCCTGACTTGCCTTCCAGGCCGTTCCTCAGGACCCGGATGGTATCGCGCAGGTGTTCGGCTTCGTCGCGGGCGTCCCGCTCCAGGTTTTGGATTTTTTGCTCGTATTCCCCGGTGACGGTGTCGAGCTGCTCTCTCAGCGCGCCCGCCGTCTCCTTGAGCTGGACGATCTCGTCCGTGGTCGAGGCGACGACGCTTTGCACGGCTTCCTCTTTATCGAATTTCAGGTTCTCCAGTTCGTCGCGGAGCGCCCGCGCCGTCTCCTTGAGCTGGGAGATTTCGCTGCTGGTCGAGACGACCACGCTTTGCACGGCTTCCTCTTTCTCGAAGCGCATGTTTTCCAGCTCGTCGCGCAGCGCCTGTGCCGTGTTTTTAAGCTGGACGATCTCGTCGTTGGCGGTGGCGACGGCGTTCTGGACGGCTTCCTCTTTCTCGAAGCGCATGTTTTCCAGCTCGTCGCGCAGCGCCTGCGCCATGCTTTTAAGCTGGACGATCTCGTCGTTGGCGATCGAGATCGCTTTCTGGATGGCTTCGTCCTTGGAGTACTCGGCGGTCTCCAGTTCGTCGCGCAACGCATTGATGGCGTTTTTCAGATGGCGGTTCACGGACTGGGCATCGAGAAGTTCGTCGGAACCGCTCTGAATATCCATATGTTGATCGCTCATGGTGCGTGAACTGGCGGGCGCGCCGCCCATGTCGTCATCGGATACACTTTCGCCTGTCTGCCGGCTGTCTCGCACGGAACGCGAACCACCCTTTCGGGCGCTGCTCCCGCCGTCGCCGGCACCCGCCGTCCTTCAGGGCGGCGTCCCCCAAAAAAACCGTCATAGTAGTGTCGCCGCCAAACGCAACGGCGTCAAGGCCGGGTTCAGGTCGGGCTCGGGCGACGCCGCCAGCGCGCAAGGGCACGCCGGCCATGCGTCACCCGTGGATTTGGCGCATGGGGAAAGCGAAGCGGCAAGCGGTGGGTGGATCAGAATCCACTTCCACCGACCCTTTCGGGCAAGGCGGCCAGCATCGCGCCACCCGGAACTCCGGTTGCCGGTTTCAGGCGGATGCCCCAGGCATCGGCGAAACCGGAATCGGCAAGCCGCTTGTGGGTTGTCTTCCTTCGCTCCGGCGCGAAGGGGCCGACGACCACCCGATACATGGTCCGGTTCTTGACTTTCGCCGTCATCACCTTGGGTGACAGGCCGGCGTTGAGACGCACCAGCTTTTCGGCGTTGCCGCGAATGGAGAAACTTGCCAGAACGAAATGGAAGCCGCCCTTTTCGCCACCGCCCTGGCTGGCTTGGCCGGGTTTGGCGGCGACGACCGGCCTGGCTTGTTTCGCCGCTGCGGCGTCAAAGGCGGCGAAGGAGTTCGATTCGGCGAGGGCGAGGACGAAAGCCGGTTGGCGGGCCGCCGGCCGGCGAGGATACGGCGATGACTTCGCGGCGGCGGCGGGGATTGCGCTCAAAACTTCCTTTTCGACCGATTCCACCTGGGCATAAGCCCGGCGGCCGGCGGCCGGGGACGATTCGGACGGGCCGGCGGCGGCGGGCGATGCGGCCGGGCCGGACTGCAAGGCCGTCATCACGGCGCCCTTCGCCTTGTCCTTGCAGATTTCATCGCCGCTCAGGCCGCGCCACACGGCGCAGTCCTTGTCCATGGCCATGGATATGCCGTGGTCGGAGACGGTTTTTTCCGTGCTGAAAAGGCTGATCCCGTCGGCGACGAAGGCGGCGATCTGAATGGGAAGCGAACATCCGGCGATAAATAAGGGAAACAGGAGAACCGGCAATAGGCGCGGGATACGATGCATCATGCTTTCCTCTACTACTCTTTTTTTTGGTTGCTGTTTTTGTTTTGCCTTCCCGCAAGGCTCAATAATGCAGGCGATTCATTAACGAATTCCCAACGTCGCGGACGCCGGCAAGTGCAAAGAGCCGCCTCGGAGGCGGCTCTTTGCACTTGCTGGCGATGTTTGGCGCCATCAGCCGAATTCTTGCGCCATCACTTTCCAGGTACCGTCCGCCAGTTGGCAAGCGGTGCCGCTGGTGGTGTGCATTCGCTCCTCAAAGGCGACGGTGGTTCGATAGTCACGGCAATAGTGGCCATTCCGGGCGTGGAAGGAGCGGGTCGCCCGGAAGAT
>JAUXMA010000004.1 GCA_030623425.1 Rhodospirillaceae bacterium | reverse complement strand
TCGATGACATGCCGAGGAGTTTTCAATTCGGCTAGTGGTCTGTATCATCTAAATTGTACCCCTACGACGGCGTTGCGAGGTTTCCGGCTAGGAGCGCGTCGCGCCTGCCTGCGCGAAGCCGGAGCTTCGCTTCGGCAAAGGCAGGCCGTGGTGTCTGTGCACCACAAGCGGCGCGCGACGACGTCCGGAAGCCTCGCAAGGCCGCCCGAAGGGGTGCACTTTGGCTGACGCAGGCCACTAGGGTGGAAAGCTAAATGAACACGAAAAAACCCAAGCAACGCCAGATCGTCTGGCGGCAGCCCGACGGCAGCCCCGTCACCTGCGAGGAGAAGCTGAAGGTGCTCAATGAGAACCTCGAGGAGATCCGCCAATCCTGTCAGGACGCCTTCGAAGACGCCTTGCTCATGGGCTGCGACGAAGAGCAGGTGCGCATGGTTTTCGAGTCAGCCATCGAAACGATGAAGAATCCTCACAAGACGTTCAAGAAATGACGAGCCTCCGTCACTCCCGGCTTGGCCGCAGCCGATGAGCGACCCACAGCGAGGCAAAGAACAGGACCACCGCCGAGGCTTGGTGGCCGGCGGCAAGGGGTAGCGGAACCACAAGCACCAGGGTGGAAATTCCCAGGCCGACCTGGATCGCCGCCGCCAGGCCCAAAACATTGACGGCCAGGCGTGTACGGGGCGCCAGTCGTTTCCCGAGGGCGCCGATCCAAAACACCCCGACCGCCAGCAATACCGTTTCGGCCAGCGACCGGTGAACAAACTGCACCGTGGCGATGTCCTCGAAAAAATTGCGCCAAAGCGGATGCAAGGAAAAAAGGCCATCGGGAATCAGCCGGCCATCCATCAGGGGAAAGGTATTGTAGACAAAGCCGGCGTCGAGACCGGCGACAAACCCACCCGAGAGGGCGGTGACGGTGATCAGGCCCGCCAAGGCGATCGCCGCGCCCCATAAATGGCCCGGCTGCTGGATCCGTTCCGGGTCGGGCTCCGGCTTCAACAGCCCCAACGCCAACCATGACATGTAGCCGAGGATGGCCAGCGCCAATCCTAGATGCGCGGTCAGGCGATACTGGCTGACATCGGGATGCTTGATAAGTCCGCTTTTCACCATGTACCAGCCCAGTCCGCCCTGCGCCGCGCCGAGAACGAAGGCCAGCAAAAGCTTTGCCGCCAGCCGCCGGCTCAGCCAGCCGCGGAAGAGAAAGTAAAGGCCGGGAAGCAAAAAAGCGGTGCCGATCAAGCGTCCCCACAGACGGTGCGTATACTCCAGCAAGAAAATGGCCTTGAACCCGGACAGGGTCATGCCTGGGTTGAATGCCGCGTATTCGGGAAATTGCCGGTACTGGCCGAAAGCGGCTTGCCATTCCGTTTCGTTCAGCGGCGGCAGCCAGCCGGTCAATGGTTTCCATTCGACCATGGACAGCCCCGAGTGGGTCAAGCGGGTCACTCCCCCTAGGACGACCATGGCGAAGACCATGCCAATGACGGCGAAAAGCCACATGGCGATTACCCTGTCGTGCCGGCGGAGGATTGGATCAGTCATGCTCGCTTTGTCTCCCTTTGTCCGTTCGTCCCCGAGCCGTCGGCAAACGCGCCCCGCCGGAGCAAGTGGTTTTCAGCGCCATCGTCCACCAAGGCGGCGCGGTCGTTAATTGCGCTGTACTGTACTAGTCGCGTTGGCGGTAAAAGTACTACCCATCCTGCCCGTCAGCCTCGCCGGCGCCGACATCGACCCCCACTTCCGCCGGCCCGACGAGACGGCGGATTTAAACGGGAAAACATCAAGGAATGCAAAAACCGCCAAAGCAATATAAAACTGGAATCAATCATACCTATATCTTCCATGCCGGGATAACGGAACGGCCATGAGCGAGGAACATCCTTTCGGCCAGTACGCACGCATCGTCGGCAAGGGACCGAGAACGTCGCGCCCCTTGACCGAAGAGGAGATGATACAGACCACTAGGGAACGTTTGGCGGCTTGAACCATGTCCCATCTTCTGATCTCGGCGGCCCGCAAGTCATCGGGCAAAACCATGGTTTCCACGGGCATCATCAGGGCGCTCGTCCAGCGCGGCCACGTCGTTCAGCCTTTCAAGAAGGGCCCGGATTACATCGACCCCATGTGGCTGACCGCCGCCGCTTCGCTTAACCGCCCCGAACCGGCGGCGGCGGGCGCGGCCGATTTCCCGTGCCGCCGGGCGTGCCGCAACCTCGATTACCACACCATGACCCAACAAGAGATCATCGCCACATTCTCGCGCCATTCCGACGGCGCCGATTTTTCCCTCGTCGAAGGCAACAAGGGGCTTTACGACGGGCTCGATCTGGCCGGCGGCGACTCCACCGCGGCGCTTGCCGGCTTGCTCGGCGCGCCGGTGGTGCTGGTCATTGACGCTGGCGGCATGACCCGCGGCGTCGCCCCTTTGATTCTGGGGTACCAAGCCTTCGAGCCGATGGCTCAAATCGCCGGCGTGATTTTCAACAAGATCGGCGGCGGCCGCCACGAAGCCAAGCTCCGCGCCGCCCTCGAACATTACACCGACGTGCCGGTCCTGGGCGCCGTCCACCGTGAGCCGCGACTGGAAATCCCGGAAAGGCACTTGGGGCTCATTCCAAGCAACGAAGTCGCCGATGCCGAAACCAAGATCGCCGCCATCGCCGCGGCCATTTCCGGGCAGGTGGACCTGCACCGTCTGTTGGAGATAGCGGCGCCGTCCCTGGCCGCGTCGCCACTGCCGCGCCCGGCGGCGGCAACGCCCGACGTCAGGATCGGCGTTGCCCGGGATCGGGCCTTCGGCTTTTACTACCCCGACGACCTGGAAGCCCTTGCGGCGGCGCGGGCGGAATTGGTGCCAATCGACTTGTTGAGCGATTCCCGGCTTGCCGAGATCGACGGTCTCATCATCGGCGGCGGATTTCCGGAAACCCATATGGCGGAGCTGGAAGCCAACGCCGTCCTGCGCCGGCAAATCCGCGACGCCATCGAGGCCGGCCTGCCGACTTACGCGGAATGCGGTGGTCTGATGTATCTTGCCCGTTCTCTTTCCTGGCGAGGAGTCGTTCGCGAGATGGCCGGCGTCATCGCCGCCGACGCGCTCATGCACGAAAAACCGCAAGGACGCGGCTACGTGCGGCTCAGGGAGACCGGCCGCTGCCCATGGCCGCCGTTGGACGACAGCGGCCGGCGGCAAGAGTTGCCGGCCCACGAGTTCCATTATTCCAGTCTGGAAAACCTCGGCTTCGAGCCGGTTTTCGCATACGAAGTCCTGCGCGGGTCCGGCATCGACGGACGCCACGACGGGCTTGTGATCAACAACCTGTTGGCCAGCTTTGCCCATATGCGCGACGTCGGCGGCAACCGCTGGACCCGGCGTTTCGTCGATTTCGTCCGCGCTTGCAAGAACAAGAGCGCCACCGCGGCGCCGGCGCCGGGCAATCCCCCGCCGGATGAAAGCTCAGATATCCCGGCCGAGCGCCCGGGCCAGCAGCATGTAAACCTTGCCTATGTCCGAGGACAGGAAGGTGGTGCTTAACACCTCCCGGTGATCCCGTTTCTTCGCCTCTTTCAAGAAGCTGTCGAACTGGATGAGGTAACGGTCTACATAATCCCTGAACTCCCCATCCTCCTGGTATTTTCGCCGGATCGCGGCAAGCCGGGATTTCTCCTTGAAACCCAGCATCTTGCGGACAAATATTCCCTTTTCGCCCTTGTTGAAACGGCGCCAATCGTCCTCGCTGATATGGGTTTCCAGCAACCGGGTCATGTCGACCGCGAGCGACTGCAAGCGTTCCGTGATGAATGTGGCGCGGCGCAGGAAATCGGCGATGCCGACTTGCTCCGTCCGCTCTTTCAGTTCATTCACAAGCGTCGCGGCTTCGCTCGAAACCTCCTTCATCGCTTGGGTTCGGCTGTCGATGGTCTCGGTCGCCTCCAGGGCCTGTCTGGTCATCTCATCCGAGGCATTGCTCAACCCTTGCGACCGCTCGCTCAAGGTTTTGTCCCAAACCTCCATCTTGAGCAGGGTTTCGCCCGCCACCTTGCCGATCTCGCCGGCCCGCAGGCTCAGCGTCTCACTCAAGGACTTGACGCCCTCTTCCGTTTCTCCGTAGGAGACCGTCAATTCCTGCATACCCCGGTGGAGGACATCGCGGGCGCCTTCCAACTTGTCGGCGATCTGGCTTGACATGGCGAACGCTTGCCGGGAATGCCGATGGATGGTTTTTCCCACCTTGTTCAGCTTGGCGGCGCTGTGGTCGGTTTTTCGAACGGCTTCGTCCGAATGCTGGGTCATCAACTTGTCGACACGGCCAAGTTGAGCGACCGCTTCCTCCGAGGCGGCGGTCAATTCCCGGGAGCGAAGATGCAGAGCGTCGGACGCGCCATCCATATCGGCCGTCGCCTGACGCGACAGGCTCGACAATTCCCGCGCCCATTCCCGCAAACCCTGTCCGACATCATTGAGATGAGAGAAGGTGCGCTCGGAAAGACCGTTCAGTTGGTTCGAACTCTCGGTGAGGGAATCGCTGAAGGAAGCCACCTGATTCGTTGCCCGCCCGGCATCGGCGGTCAGGTCCAGGGATTGGCGGTGCAGGGCGCTCGTCACAAGGCCCAACAACTTCACCGCCCGATCCACCGACGCGGTGACTTGGTGGGAGCGTTCCTGGATGCCATCGCCCACCTTGCCAAGCTTGGCTGTCGCCTCGTTGGAAGCGGACGACATTCCCGCCGCTTGTTGATGGAGGATGTCGCCAAAAGCCCTGAGGTGGCCCGATGCCGCGCCGTAAACGTCGGTCAGATCCTTGGAGCGTTGCTGCAGCATGTCGCCGACATCTCCGAGCCCCTTGCCGGCCGATTCCAGGGAAGCGTTGATGTCGTTGCTATGTTGGCGCAACGAACCGGCGATCCCTTCCAGCCGCGCCGCCGCCCGTTCCGTGGCGGTGGTCGCGTCCTGCATATGCTCGCGCATGGTTCCGCCAACCGCCTCGATGTGGGTGGAAGCGGAATCGGAGGCTTCGCCCAACACGCGGACACCTTCTTGCAGGCAACCGGTGGTTTCCTGAAATCGGCCGATCGTCAAGTTCGAGGCGTTGCTCAATTCCTCGGATTGCACGCGCAGGGATTTGCCGGCCACCGTCAGCCGGCCGGCGGTATCGTCGCCGAGCCGGCCCAGTTCGACCAAGTGTTTGAGCAGATTTTCGCTGGTGCTCTCCATGCGTTCGGCCGTATGGCTGGTGGAACCCGTTAAGTCCTCGGCCTGGCGGTGCATGGCTTCGGTGACCAGGGCAATCAGCCTGGAAGCGCGGTCCGCGGCGCTCGCCACCTCGCGCGAGCGTTCCAAGAGGGCGGTTCCCACCATGCCGACATCGCCGACGGCCTGGCCGGAAACGGCGGAAAGGTCGTCCGAACGCTGTTGCAAGTTCCCGGCCACCGCCTGAACCCTGGCCGAGGCGTCGTCGGCGGCCGCTATCACCTCTTGCAAGACCCGTTGCATCTCCTCGCCGACATTTTGCAGCCGCGCTTCGGCTTTATCCGAGGAGCCATCCAGTTCTTGAGAGTGTTTTTGCAATTGCATGACGGCGTTGGTCATCAATTTCGTCGCCCGGCCCGAGATGTGATCCAATTTTTGCGCCTGTTGCCCCAACAGCGCGGCAACGCCGTCCATCTGGCTGGCCGCCTGATCCGAGGCAACGGTTATTTCTCCGGACCGGTCCTCAACCGCCATGCTCAAGTCCCGCAACTTGGTCATTGCCGCTTCCGAAATGTCGGTGATGCCATGCAATTGTTCGTTGAAGGATTCGACGAGCTGGCTCGCCCGCCCGGAAGTCGCGTCGATCTCGATCACGCCGCGGCGCAACGCTTGCGTCGCCGAGGTGATGCCGGCGGCGCCTTTTTGCGAGGCCGTAACCACCTCTTCCGAACTTTGTTCCAAAGCCACGCTAAGAGAGCCGACATGATTGCTTGTCTGGTCGGCGACGGTGGCCAGTTCCGCGCACCGCTGCCGCAAGGAATCGCTGACGTTGCCGAAACGCAATAGGCACTGGTTCGACAATTCGGCCAAATCGCTGGCCCGGTGTTGGATGCTCTCGCCGACCTTGTCGACCTTGACCAGCGTATGATCGGAAATCTCCGACAGGTCGGAGGAACGGCTTTTCAACGCTTCGCCAACGCGGTCCGCCCTGTCCAGAAGCTTGTCCGATACGATCGAGAGCTCTTGGGAGATTTGCTGGAGGTTTTCACCGAGGGTCCTGGTCTTGGCTGTTGTGCGGTCGGAAACTTCACTCAGTTCGCCGGCTTGCTTGTGGAAAGCCTCGCTGCTGGCCTTGAGGTGCAGCGAAACATGCTCGGATGTGGAAACCAATTCACGGGCCTGGCCCTGCAATTCATCGCCGATTCCCCGAACCTGTTCGCCAACCTTGTCGGCGGTCCCCGACAGCAATTGCGCCTGCCGGCCCAGATTGACTTCGATCTCGGACGTTTGGGCCGTTAACAGTTTGCCAATATCGGCAAGGCCCTCGGTTTGCTGGCGAAGGTTTTCGCGGATCAGATCGGTTTGCATGGTCGCGTGGTCCGACCGCCGGTTGAGATCCTGGGAGTTCCTGTGCAACAGTTCGGCGCCAGCCCGAACCTGTTCGGCGGCATCGTCGGAGGCTTGCAATAGCTCTTCCATGCGTGCATGCAGGACCTTGGCCGTTTCATCCGCATAGGCCAGGGTTTGAGTTGAAATCTCACCCAGTTCCCTGGTCCGCTCTTGGAAAGAATCGGCGGATTCCCGGGTGCGGGCGGCGACTTGTTCCGAAGTCTCGGTCAATTCATGGCTGCGTCGGTGCAGGACTTGGCAAAAGTCTTCGGCCTGGGCCGAAGCTCGGTCGGCCGATGTCGTCAATTCGTGGGACTGCCGATACAGCACTTCACCGGCTTGGCGAGCCCGTTCCGCAGCCTTCTCCGTCGTCGTCCGCAGGTCTTCCGTCTGTCGCCCGAGCACCTCGGCGATGGCCCGGGCCCGCAAATCCGCGTCTTCGGAAACCTGCGACAGCCCTACCGTCCGCCGCCGAATCATTTCATCGACGGCTTCCGCCCTCGAGGCCGCTTCCTCCGAGGCCTTGGTCAAGTCCCGGGCTTGGCAGCGCAAGGATTCGGTGATTTCTCTCATCCGCGTTTGGGCGCGGTCGGACGGATAGGCCAGCTTTCTCAAATGCCACCCCAGGGCCTCGCTTTCGTGGCTCAGTCGCCGCCCCCGCTCGAAAAATGCGATCACCATCCACAGCAAAGCCAGTGGCGTCAGAACGCCCACCACCATGCCCGCTATTTCATGGGGCAAAAGGGAAAATAAATCGCTCCAAATGATCTGGCGGTCGATGTAATAAGCGCAAGCGATCAGCCAGGAAAGGCTGGTCACGATCCCGGCAATGCTCGGCAACCGATATTTTAAGTAAAACGGTGGCGTCCAATCATCGAGGATGGCGCTGGGATCGGGGGAAAGGTTGGCGGCGGCATTGGCTATTCCGTCCGCTGGATCGACCCTTTTTGTCTCGGCGGCCGGACCCTTGCCGATCGGGTGTTCGTCAACGGCGGTGTCTTCATCGTAGACAACCTGGATGGTCTGCTTGGCGTCATCTTTTTGCATTCGATGCATGTCGGTCATGGGCGCTTTCCCGTTTGCTTTTCAAAAGCCGTCCCAGGATGGCGCTTGCATCATACATCATCTATATCTTGTCGGCAAATGCTGATCCATAACCAAATATAGATTGTTGTGGAACTTCTGTTTCCTTAATCCTCCGTTGAACGGTTCTCCTAAAAGAGATGCTGGCCGCCGGTGACCCAGACCTCGTTACCGGTGACGTAGCCGGCATCCTCGGAACAGAGATAGAAGATGGTGTTCGCCACGTCCTCGGGTTGGCCCATGCGGTTGAGGGGGATGCGCGGAATCAGCGCCTCGTATTCGGGTTGAACCATGGCGGTTTCGATCTCACCGGGGGCGACGGCGTTGACGCGCACTTGGAGCGACGCGAATTCGTTGGCCATTTCCCGAGTCAGCGCCGACAAGGCCGCCTTGGAGATCGAATAGGCCGATCCGGCGAAAGGATGAATCGAATGGCCGGCAATGGAGGTGATGTTGACGATGGCGCCCTTGCCCCTGCGCAGGGCGGCGGCAAAGCCCCGGGACAATTTCAGGGCGGCGAAGAAATTCAATTCGAAGACATCCCGCCAGGCTTCGAGATCGCCGTTGAGACAGCCCAGACGTTCCTGGAACGGCGCTTTCGGCGACATCCCGGCGTTGTTGACGAGCCCATGCAAGGGCTGTTCGGCAAGGGCCTCGTTTACCGTTTCGACAAAATTTTCGAGGCTGTTGGCGTCGGCAAGGTCGGTGGGAACATGAAGGGTCCAGTTGCGATCGCGCTTGCATTCGGGCGGTGTGTCCCCGCGTGAGCAGGTGATCACACGCCAGCCCCTTTCCAGGAAGCAGGTGGCGGTGGCGTGACCAATGCCACGGCTGGCGCCGGTGACGATGACGGTTTTGCGGCCTGTTTCCATTTCCTGGACGTTAGGACAAATGAAGATACGATTCCAGTCCTCGACAGGCTGGAAACGTGATTTCCTCGCCATCGCCGAGCCATGTGGATGATGGGCCTGACCATCCTCGCTGCCGCCGCGGGTTTCTTGGTATCTTCTTGGTATAATACCGTCTCATGTGCTGCCGATACGAGATCAACGTCCAGCCGGAAAAACTGGTCGGCCGGTTCGAACTTTCCGGCCCGCCGCCGGAACCGCGCGGATATGAAATCCGCCCCGGCAACCGGGCCTTGGTCATTAATGCCGACAGACAACCGCTGTTTCGGAGCTGGGGGCTGCGTGTCTCTTGGAGCAACCAACCCTTGATCAACGCCCGCGCCGAAACCCTGGCCGGCAAAAAGAGTTTCCGGCCCTGGCTTGAAAACCGTTGCCTGGTCCCGGCCTCGGCTTATTTTGAATGGCGGAAAGAAGGCAAAGCCAAGCTCAAGAACCGCATCAGCCGCAAGGACGGCGAACCGATCGCCTTCGCCGGGCTCATGGACTGGGAAAATTTCACCATTATCACTTGCCGGCCCGTTCCGGCCATCGCCCGAATTCACAACCGCATGCCGGTGATCCTCAAGCCGCAAGCCGAGGGCATGTGGCTGGACAGAACGCTTGCTTTCGGCGAAGCGGCGGCGTTCCTCGTTCCCTTTGACGAAATCCCCCTCAAGGCGGAGGAAGCGGTTGCCACGGGATATCAACCGGACCTGTTTCGCCAAACCCGGCCTTAAGCACGGTTCAGTGTGCCATCAGCACCGGCAATTCCGCCGCCTCCAAAACATGCCGGGTGACGCCGCCGAGGATCAACTGGCGCATGCGCGAGTGGGAATACCCGCCCATAACCAACAGGTCGGCGCCAGAGTTCGAAGCTTCCCCGAGCAACGCTTCCTCCACCGACCGGCGCTCGGGAGAAAAAGCCCGAATCTCGGCGGCAACGCCGTGCCAAGCCAGATAAGCGGCCAGATCGTCGGCAACCGAAAGCGGGGTATTGTCGGTTTCGGCGGTCAGGATAATCACCGCCTCGGAACGGGTCAGAAAGGGGATGGCGTTGCTGACGGCACGAGAGGCCTCGGCGCTGCCGTTCCAGGCAATGGCAATCTTTCGTCCCAGGGAAGAAGGCGCCAGCGGAGGCGCCACCAAGACCCGACGGCCGGTTTCGAAAAGCGCGGCGTGCAAGATCATCCTGACGGGAGGTTCCGACTCGGGCGTCGCCCGTCCGACGACGATCAAGTCAGCCAGACGCCCGCGCCGGATTATGGTCTCGTAATAGTGCCCCGTTTCCTCGATCCAGGCCGCCGAAACTTCCTCCTGTCCGCCAGGGCCATCCCTCGAAGGGATGCCGTAACGGGAGCAAAGATCATCGAAAATACCGTGCGCCTTGGCGGCGCGGTCCGCCGATTCCTTGCTCTGCTGAGCAACCATTTTCTCGATCATGGCATCCGACATGACCAAGAACGGCTCGGGATCGACGTGTAAACTAAGGACATGAATATGGGCCGCCACATCACGGCCGACCGCAAAAGCGGTTTGCAAGGCCGATTTCGACTCATTGCCACCGTCGAATAGCACCAATATCGTTTTGATCGGCATTCACGGCCCCGTTTGCCCGAAGAGTAAATTCCAAGAACAACCGAAGTAATCAGTATAACAGAATAAGCAGGAAGTGTCAATTCCCGAAATAGAAAATCATCATAGGGATTGGGAACCAAGGACTGCTCAAAGAGCGAGCAAGTGAAGTCCTTGCGACAAGGTATCCTCTCTCGTACCCGAGCTGTCGATCCTGGGCCAAGTCAGGGGTCCTAAATTATAGGCAAGTTGTTGGCGGACCACTTCGACGGTCGCATCGGAAACGTTTCGGCGGCGGTCGCGGACGCGTTGTTCCATGATTTCTCGCGGCGCCTGCAGCCAAATGCCTTGAAAAGGAACCCGGGCCTCGGCCGCCACCGCCTCGATGGCCTGACGCTGCTCGAGCTTAGCGAAGACGGCGTCGGCGATGACCGAATACCCGGCATCCAAGGCCGTCCGCGCCTCTTCATAAAGTTCCCGGTAGGTGCGTTCGGTCATCTCCTCCGAATAGCCTTCCGCCCCCAAGCGGGCCAGCCAAGGGACACCGGCCAGGCGTTTGCGCAAGACATCGCTGCGCGCTAGCCGAGCCCCCGGTGGCGCTCCCATGCAAGGGGCCAGTTCCCGGCTCAAGCGGGACTTGCCGCTGCCCGACAGGCCGCCGACGGCGACGACGCGGGCCGGCGGCGGCGAAACGTAGGCCAACGCCATGCTCAGGTAGGATCGGGCCTCCTGGCGCCTCCCTTCGCCATCGCCGCCATCATCGAGAGTCGCCGTCATGGCGACGTTGACGTGGGAGCGGATGGCGGCCCGAACCGCAAGGAACAAAGGCATCGCCTTGAGACCGCCGGTATCCGCGGTAATGTCCAGATAGCGGTTGAGGACAATGTTGGCGAGGTGCCTCAAATCCCTGTGGTCCAGATCCATCAGCAGGAATGCAAGATCATAAAGCACATCGATATTGGACAGCGCCTCACTGAACTCAATGGCGTCGAACAGGGTCGGCTCGCCGTCGTACATGCAAATGTTGCGAAGGTGCAGGTCGCCGTGACAATGCCTGACGAATCCCGCCGCCCGCCGGGCCTCGAGAAACCTGGCCCTGTCGTCGAGAAGACGGCGGCATTCGTCGTTCAGCCGGTCAATTTCGGCGGGATCGAGCCCGCCTTCGGCGAATTCGTCGAAAGTCTCGGCATTGCCGTCAATGATGGCGGCCATGCCGGACCGCCCGCCGTGATCGGCACGTTTTTCCGCCATCCCGTGCAACCGGGCGATAGCCTCGGCCAGGTTCTCCATGTCATGGCGGTCGAGTTCGCCGCGCTGGGCCAAATGATCGAACAGTGTATCCTCGTCGAAACGCGCCATTTCCACCAGCCAGTCAACCGGCTCGCCATCCCCTTGCAAGTGCAAGGAACCGTCACTGGCCCGTTTGATGGCGACGATTCCACGGTATAGGCCAGGCGCGGTGCGCCGGTTGATGGCGACCTCGGCCTCGCAGGCGGCGCGGCGCCGATCGGCGGTGGAAAAATCCAAATAGGGGAACTTGACCGCCCGCTTGAGTTTGAAGACCCTCTCGGCGGTCAGGAAAATAATGGAAATATGAGTTTCGAGGCGCGCCACATCATCGCCGCCGATGCCGAAAGCCGCGGCGCCGGACAGAAACCTTATGACTTCGCTTTGATCCTCGACGATCACCGTGAACGGGGCTCCCGGTTAAACGGGCATGGCGCCGGGATCATTTGAAGATGGTCCGTCTTTCCGCAACGCCTTCCGGATCCTCATGGACCAACACCTCGGCCCCGGGAAAGACGCGCTCGACCGCGAGCATAACGTCCTCGGCGATCTCATGCGCCTCTAAAAGAGTCAACTGCCCGTCCATCTCCAAGTGCAGTTGAATGAACATGCTCTGCCCCGACGAACGGGTGCGCATGTCGTGCAGGCCGCGGACGCCGGGATTGGCCAGCGCGATTTCCTTGATGCGCCGACGGTCTTCGTCGGGCAGTTCGCGGTCCAAGATCAAATGAAAAGCCCCATACCCGATCCGCCAAGCGCCCCAGACGATATAGGCGGCAATGCCGGTGGCGAACAAGGGGTCGGCATACCTCCATCCCAGATTGGCGGTCAGAAAAAGGCAAAGAATGACGCTGCCGTTGATCAAGATGTCGGTCTGGTAGTGCAGGGAATCGGCGCGGATGGCGACCGAGCCCGTCCGCCGCACCACGTACTTCTGGAACAGCACCAGGACCAGGGTGAGGAGGATGGCAAACACCATCACGGCGTAGCCGATGGCGGTATTTTCAATGTCACTGGGGCGGAAAAGCCGTTCCCCCGCCTCGATCAGCAGAAAAGCCGCCGAACCGAAAATGAAGGCGGCCTGCGCCAGCCCCGCCAGCGGCTCGGCCTTGCCGTAGCCGAACCGATGGGACCGGTCGGCCGGTTGCAAGGCACGGCGAATGGCCAGCAGATTGATCAGCGACGCCCCGGCGTCGAGGAAGGAATCGATCAGTGTCGACAGCAAGCTGAGGGAATCGGTGGCCACCCAGGCGCCGAACTTGCACGCAATGAGGACCGACGCCACCGAAACCGAGGCGAAGGCCGCAAGCGTCATCAACCGTCCGCATGCCTCCGCCGAAAGGGAAGGTTGAGTTTCCGCCGGTGCTGTTGCGTCAGACATCAAGGATACAAACGTTCGATCAGCCAACCGCCTTCATGGCGATGATAAACCACCCGGTCGTGCAAACGAAACGGCCGTTCCCGCCAGAATTCGATCTGCTCGGGCAGCAACCGGAACCCCGACCAGAAGTCAGGACGGGGCACGGAACCGACATGAAACCGGGCGGTAAATTCGGCAACCCGTTTCTCCAACTCGAATCTGCCCGCCAAGGGGCGCGACTGTTGGGACGCCCAAGCCCCGATCCGGCTCATCCGCGGGCGGCTGGCGAAATAGGCGTCGGCTTCCGCTTCATCGACGGGCTTCACCGTCCCTTCAACGAGGACCTGACGATGCAGGGTCTTCCAGTGAAAGCACAACGCCGCCCTTGAATTGGCGTTCAGTTCGGTGGCTTTCCGGCTAGCCAGATTGGTATAGAAAGTGAAACCGCGCTCGTCCACCTCCTTGAGCAGAACCATGCGCGCCGACGGCACCCCTTCGGGCGTCGCGGTGGCCAGCGTCATGGCGTTGGGATCGTTGGGTTCGGACTTTTCGGCGGCGGTCAGCCAGACTCGAAATAATGCGATCGGATCCTTGCTCGTGGTGGCAGTCATGTCGTCTTTGCGGTATAATGGGTTATATTTAAGTCAACGCACCACCGTGAAATCATCTTGGAGCCACGAACGGACGTTTCCTCATCACCGGCGCCACGGGCCGCGGCCGTTTGTGGAAACCCTTGAGTTCAAGGAAGGTTCGTCACTTCCATTTGTCAAGAAACCGCTGACCGGAGGCCGGCAAATCATGAACAGCAAACGTATCACATTGACACTTGTGGCCGTTCTTTTCTTTGCTGCTTGCGCCGACGCGCAAGAAAGACCGAAACAGTCCATTGGCACCCTGCTTGGCGCCGGTGTCGGTGCCCTCGCCGGCTCGCAAGTCGGCAAGGGCCGAGGAAGACTTGCGGCGGTGGCGATCGGTACCCTGGCCGGTGCCTGGGCCGGCAGTGAAATCGGCAAGTCCCTGGACAAGGCTGACCGTTTATACGCCGCACGCACCGCCCAGAACAGTTTGGAACACAATAAGATAGGCCAGACTTCGACGTGGCAAAATCCGGACAGTGGCCATTCGGGAACTTACACGCCGACCCGCACTTACCAAACGCTCAGTGGACAGAATTGCCGTGAGTACGAGACGACCATCAACGTCGGCGGGCGCATGGAAAAGGCTTTCGGCCGCGCTTGCCGGCAGCCCGATGGCACCTGGAAGATCGTCCGCTGACGTCGGCGCCCGCGGGTAGCGGCGGGGAGGGCGGTTTAGGGATTGAGACGCGGCCGGCCACGTTACCCTTCAAAGCCGGCGTTACCGGCCTGGAATCGAAACTCGGCTTGGGATCTGCCTGAATGGAAGACCCGGAAAAATTTTTGCGCGTTTACCGCAACGCCCGGGAGGCCTGATTTGGTCCACCCTTCGGGCGTCTCTCCTTGACCCGTGGTCGGCGTCGGATACTGCTTGTAATGGCCTTCCCATCACGGCCTGCCTTCGCCGAAGCGAAGCTCCGGCTTCGCGCAGGCAGGCGCAGCCTTTCGGGGACTTACGCGGCGCCACCGGCGCCACGGTTTCCCTCAAGCCTACCGAGGAAACGGGAAAAGCGACCCGAAGGGGTGCAATTTAGATGATACAGGCCACTAGGCTTTTGCCATTACGGATTTTTTGTGTAGGATGCCGCCAACCTGTCAATGAACGCTTTGGCTTGGCCCATTGAGTAACAAATCCATAACATTTCCTGGATCGCTGTTGGCCGGTAAAAAGGGATTGATCACGGGCGTCGCCAACGATCGCTCCATTGCTTGGGGAATCGCCAAGGCTGCCTATGCCCAGGGTGCCCAACTGGCCTTTACTCATCAGGGCGGTTCCCTTGAGAAACGCGTCGTTCCGCTGGCCGAACAACTTGGCTCCGACATCGTCCTGCATTGTGACGTCACCGACGCATCAAGCATCGATGCCGTATTCGAAACCATTGCCGCAAGCTGGGGCAAGCTGGACTTCCTGGTCCACGCCATCGCTTATTCGGACAAGGAGGAGTTGAAAGGCAAGTACATCGACACCACGTCCGCCAATTTCCTCAAGACCATGAACATCAGTTGCTATTCTTTCACCGCGCTTTGCCAACGCGCCGTTTCTTTGATGCCGGACGGCGGCAGCCTGGTCACGCTGACTTACGTCGGCTCGCAGAAGGTGACGCCTCACTACAACGTCATGGGCGTCGCCAAGGCGGCGTTGGAAGCCAGCGTGCGCTATCTGGCCGAGGACCTGGGGGCACGCAATATTCGGGTCAATGCCCTTTCCGCCGGGCCGATGAAGACCCTGGCGTCCTCGGGCATTGGCGATTTCCGTTACATCCTCAAATGGAACGAGCTCAACTCGCCGCTTCGCCGCAATGTTTCCCTGGACGACATCGGCGGCGCCGGAGTTTATCTATTGAGCGATCTATCATCCGGGGTCACCGGCGAGACCCACTACGTCGACTGCGGCTATCATGTCGTCGGCATGAAAGCGGTGGACGCGCCCGATATTTCCACAGTCTAAAAGTTAAAAAAAACCGAAGCCCATGTCTGGTAATATCTTCGGAACTCTTTTTCGCGTCACCTCCTTTGGGGAAAGCCACGGTTCCGCCATCGGTTGCGTTGTCGACGGCATACCGCCAAGGATTCCGCTCACCGAGGATGACATTCAGGCCCATTTGGATCGTCGCCGGCCCGGACAGTCCCGACACACCAGTCAGCGGCGCGAACCCGACCGGGTGCAAATCTTGTCCGGCGTTTTCGAAAACAGGACCACCGGCGCACCCGTCGCTCTGTTGATCGCCAACGAGGATGCTCGGCCGAAGGATTACGACGACATCAAGGATTTGTTCCGCCCCGGCCACGCCGATTACACCTATTTCCAGAAGTATGGCATCCGCGACCACCGCGGCGGCGGCCGCGCCAGCGCCCGCGAGACCGCCGCTCGCGTCGCCGCCGGCGCCATCGCCCGCAAGGTCCTGGGCGGCGGGATCAAGATTCGCGGTGCCCTGGTCCAGATGGGACCGCACCGGATCGACCGCGAATGCTGGGACTGGAACGAGATTGACAACAATCCCTTTTGGTGCCCTGACGCAGAAGCCGCCAAGGACTGGGAAATTTTCCTTGACCGTCTTCGCAAGGAAGGTTCTTCGACGGGGGCGGTGATCGAATTGCTGGTCACCGGCGTTCCGGCGGGTTTGGGGGCGCCGGTTTTCGACAGGCTCGACGCCGACATCGCCAAAGCCCTGATGAGCATCCCCGCCGTCAAGGGAGTGGAAATCGGCGCCGGATTCCGGGCGGCGGAATTTTCGGGTCCGGAAAACGCCGACGAAATGCGAATCGACGGGAATGGGTCGGCGGTGTTCCTTTCCAACAACGCCGGTGGCGTGCTCGGCGGTATTTCCAGCGGACAGGAACTGGTCGTCCGTTTCGCCGTCAAACCGACCAGCTCCGTCGCCCAGCCGCAGATGACCGTCAGTATCCAGGGAGAAGAGGCCGAGATATCCACAAAAGGCCGCCATGATCCTTGTGTCGGCATCCGCGCCGTCCCCGTTGGCGAGGCGATGATGGCTTGCACCCTTGCCGACCACATGTTGCGTCACAAAGGCCAGTGTTCCGACTGACCGGCGGAAAATGCGGCGCGCCGTCCGCTCAACGGACTTTCGTCTTGTCCTGTTCCTCTTCCATTCCGTCAATGAGGGAGGGAGCTAATCCATTGGGATCTTTCTCGACCCAATCGGCGACCTGGTCGCATGTCTCGGCGTTGGTTTTCAGTTCCGCGCTGATCGACGGATTGGTTTCGCTCATAGAGCGAAAAAAAATAGCGGCGCCGCGAAGCAGCTTGGCGGCCATCCATGCATGGCTCGGCATTCTTGTCCCCTTGTCGTCCAACCGAAACCCAGCATAACAAACCGGTGAAGACTCTGAAAATGGATTGTTGTGAGCAAATTTTTTAAATTGTAAGGAAAACGTCAGCTTCCGCTGTCATATTTGCGAGTAAGATCATTCCAAGATCATTCCTCCAAGGACTCGCCGGGCTGTTCCACATTTTTCCGCCCGGCAATTTTTTTTGCGCTCATTCCTTCCGTACCGGTCGAATCACCAGCCGTTAGCAATCGTTATGGCCGCCCTTGAAGGACGGGGGCATCCATTATTAAACATCTAAATAGTGTGCAAACTTTTATTTGACATAATAATTTGTTGGTTTAAATTTCAGGCATTCGCTTGCACCATTCTCTTGACATGCGCCGGAGGCGGCGCGAGCACTGGACCAGACGGCAAGAACCGGAGCCATGATCAAATCAGCGGCGAAAGAAGAGAACGCGAATAAGGACATTATCGAAGCCGACGCCTTAACGGTCAAAAGCTGGCTTGACAAGGGCATGGCGATGCTTGTCGACGTCCGCGAAACCTCCGAATACGAGCAAGAGCACATTCGCGGTTCGATGCTGGTCCCGTTGTCGGTATTCGATCCCGATCTGTTTCCGCGAATCGCCGGAAAGAAGCTGGTCATCCATTGCGCCGTCGGCAAACGCTCCGCCGCCGCCATCAAGCAGTTGCTGAAGGCCGGATATGAACCGCCGGCGATCAACCTCGAGGGCGGCATAAAGGCATGGAAGGATGCCGGTTTGACGACGGAAATCCAGGATATTCCCCCGCCTCGACCGCATGAACTCCCTTACCTGTCGGATGACATCGCCGTCAACGCCGTCGAAGCGGTGGCCACCGACGTGCCCACCGTCCACCCCGGCCAAGTGCTCAAGGAGGAATACCTCAAGCCCTTGCGTCTCAGCCAAAGCCAGGTCGCCGGCGACATCGGCGTGCCGCCCCGCCGCATCGGCGAGATCGTCCGCGGCGCCCGCTCCGTTGATGCCGAAAGCGCTTTCCGCCTGGCCCGCTATTTCAGCACCAGCGAGGAATTCTGGATGCGCCTGCAAATGGCTTACGATTTGGCAAAGGCGCGACAAGAACTAGGCCAACGCATCCAGCGCGAAGTCATGCCGCGGAAGACAACGGCGTAGCTTCCTGGGGGCGTAACTTCCCAGTGGCCTGTATCAATGCGGCTCGTATCGGGCAGCGATCAGGAATTCCCTGTTTCCTTTAGGCCCTTTTATGGGACTTTCGGTCACCCCCAAAACCGACCATCCCGGCTTGCCCCCGAGCCAAGCCCGGATGCGTTCGGTCACCTGCCGGTGGAGGTCCGGATCGCGGACCACGCCGCCTTTTCCGACCTTTCCCTTGCCGGCCTCGAACTGGGGCTTGATGAGGGCGATCAGCCGGGCCCCCGGGCAGGTGAGCGCCAACGGCGCCGGCAGCACCGTCTCAAGACCGATGAAGCTGGCGTCGCAGAC
>JAUXMA010000022.1 GCA_030623425.1 Rhodospirillaceae bacterium | reverse complement strand
GCAGACGGGGCTGTCGGTCAGCCGCTCCGAGGCGGCGACGTCCTTGACCGCCTCGCCCAAGGCGGCCTTGAAAGCGGCGATCAGCGGGGCAAGTTCGGGTGTTTCCTCTTTTGCCTTGTTTTCGTCTTTTTGTTTGCCGTCCTCGGCGGCGGCGATCTTGTCCAAATCGGCGCCGCCGCGGGTCACCGATTTGAACGGCTTGTCCTTGTAAGCGCCGAGAGCGGGAACCCAAAACTCGTCGATAGGGTCGGTGAGCATGAGCACTTCCACCCGCCGCGCCTTGAAGCCTTCCAGTTGCGGGCTCTTGGCGAGCGATTCCGAATCCTCGCCGCTGATCGTGAAGATGGCTTCCTGGCCGTCCTTCATCCGCTCGACGTAAGCGTCCAGACTGGTCAGTTCGTCGCCGGCGGTGGTTTTGAACCGGCAGAGGGGCAAAATCTTGTCGCGGTTTTCGAAGTTCTCGTAAAGGCCCTCCTTGAGGACGGCGCCGAAGTTGTCCCAGAATTCGGCGTATTCGTCGGCTTTCTTGTCGGCCTTTTTCTTCAACTCGGCCAATAGCCTTTTCACTAGGCCGGAGCGGATCTTGGCCAGTTTGGGGTCCTTTTGCAGCATCTCGCGGCTGATGTTGAGCGACAGATCCTCGGAATCGACGATGCCGCGGAGAAAGCGCAAATATGGCGGCAACAAGCCCTCGCAGTCGTCGGTGATGAACACCCTCTTGACATAGAGCTTGATTTGACCCTTGCGGTCGGAATGGAAGAGATCGAAAGGCGGCCGCGATGGAATGAACAACAAGTTGGTGTAGGAAAGCACCCCCTCGACACTGTTATGCAGGATCATCCAGGGATCGTCGAAGGCATGTCCGGCGTGGTGATAGAATTCCTTGTACTGGTCCTCGGAAATGTCCTTCTTCGGCCGGGTCCAAAGCGCCGAGGCCGTGTTCAGGGTCTTTTCCTCCTTGCCGTCGAGGAAGACGATCGGAATGCCGATGTGGTCCGAGTACGACTTGACGATGGTTTCAAGGCGCGCCTGTTCGAGGAATTCACCCTCGCCCTTGCCCAGAAAAAGGGTGACGGTGACACCGCGGCCTTGGCGCTCGGCTTCGTCGATGGTGAATTCGCCCTTGCCGTCCGAGGTCCATAGCCAGGCTTCCCGTTCGCCGGCTTTGCGGCTCAGCACTTCGACTTTCCTGGCGACCATGAAGGTTGAATAGAAGCCGACCCCGAACTGGCCGACGAGGTCCATGTCCTTGGCCTGGTCGCCTTTCAAGCGGGCCAGGAACGCCTGGGTGCCGGAACGGGCGATGGTGCCCAGGGAGTCGACCAAGTCGTCGCGGCTCATGCCGATGCCGTTGTCGGAAACGGTGAGCGAGCGCTTTTTGCCGTCGGTGGAAATCTCGATCCTGAATTCGCCGTCGCCTTCGATCAGCCCGGATTCGGTGAGCGCGGCGTAACGGAGCCGGTCGCAGGCGTCCGATGAGTTCGAGATCAACTCGCGGAGGAAAATTTCCTTTTGGCTGTAAAGGGAATGGGCGACGATGTCGAGAAGCTTGCTGACTTCCGCCTGGAAGGTGAATTTTTCCTTGGCCATGGTGTTTTCAGAAATCCTCGTGATTGAAGGTGAGTTTCCACGACGAGATATGTGCGGAAGCGGCGGCAATCGCAAGCCCCATTCGGCTGGCGCGAGAATTTCGGATAGGCTCTAAGTGCCGGCGAGAAGGGTTTTGGCGAAGGCGGAACTGGCGGGGGCGAGCGCCATGACGGTCTCCCTTGCTCGGATTTTTCCCTTACGAGCTTGACGGAAACCACCCCTCTCCGCAAAGCTGGTTGGGAATTGGAGGTGGCACTGATGGTCGATGAGAAGCTGGCACATGCACACCAACGCCTGCTCGAGGAAATCGAGGACGAGGCCCGCGCCACCGATTCATGGACCGGGCGGCCGCGGTTCTCGGAACGGGTGATGGCGGCGATGGCCAAGGTGCGGCGGCATGAATTCCTGTCGTCCGCCGACAGCCCTTGCGCCTACTTGAACCGGCCCCTTCCCATCGGCCACGGGCAAACCATCTCGCAGCCTTACATAGTGGCGGCGATGACCGACTTTCTCGACCTCGAGAAAAACCACCGGGTGCTGGAGATCGGCACCGGCTGCGGCTATCAGGCGGCGGTTCTGGCGGAATTGGCGGAACGGGTTTTTACCATCGAGACCATCGAAAAGCTGGCGACCAGCGCGCGCCAGCGTCTTCAGCGGCTGGGCTACGACAATATCGAGGTAAAAACCGGCGACGGCTACGAAGGCTGGATCGAGAAAGCGCCTTTCGACGCCGTCATCGTCACCGCCGCGCCGGAACGTATTCCCCAAACCCTGGTCGAGCAGCTCAAACCCGGCGGCCGCATGGTCATTCCCATTGGCCGCGTTGACGCGCCGCAAACGCTCTATTGCGGTGTCAAGGACGAAACCGGCAATCTTAAGACGACGAAGACCCTGCCCGTCGCCTTCGTGCCCATGGTCCGGCGGGCCAAAAAGAGAAAACTTTGGAATTAGAGCCCCGAACCTGCGATTCTTGAAAAACCATGCAAATCGACAGCTCATCATCGCGGGTCCGCGTCACCGCCATTTTGGGACCCACCAACACCGGCAAGACCCACTTGGCCATGGAACGCCTGCTCGGATACCAAAGCGGCATGATCGGCTTCCCCTTGCGGTTGCTGGCCAGGGAGAATTACGAGCGGGCGGTGAAGGTCAAGGGCAACGGCCAGGTCGCCCTGATCACCGGCGAGGAAAAGATTGTCCCGGCGCAGGCGCGCTATTTCATCTGCACCGTCGAATCGATGCCGATCGGCCGGCGGACCGCCTTTTTGGGCATCGACGAGGTACAGATGTGCGCCGACGGCGACCGCGGCCACGTATTCACCGACCGCCTGCTTCACGCCCGCGGCGAGGAGGAAACCATGTTCATGGGCGCCGAGACGATCAGGCCCCTTCTCCGCCGCCTGGTGCCCGAGGCCGAGTTCCAATCCCGGCGGCGCTTTTCCACCTTGCGGTATTCGGGCCAGCGGCGGATCACCCGTCTGCCGCCGAGGAGCGCCGTGGTCGCCTTCTCGGCCGCCGACGTTTACGCGCTGGCCGAATTGATTCGCCGGCAACGCGGCGGCGCGGCGGTGGTTCTGGGGGCGCTGAGCCCGCGCACCCGCAACGCCCAGGTCGGCATGTATCAGGCCGGCGAGGTCGATTACCTGGTGGCCACCGACGCCATCGGCATGGGCCTCAACATGGACGTCGATCATGTCGCCTTCTCCAGCTGGCGCAAGTTCGACGGACGGATATACAGGGAACTGTCGGCGGCGGAACTGGCGCAGACCGCCGGCCGCGCCGGCCGCCACATGAACGACGGCACCTTCGGCACCACCGCCGAGGCCGGGGTTTTCGACGCGCAAACGCTCGAGCGCATCGAGAACCACCGTTTCGAGGCGCTGAAAAGCCTTTTCTGGCGCAACCCGAACCTCTGCTTTTCATCGCTGAAGGCGTTGCAAAAAAGCCTTTCGCTGCCGCCCAACGAGCCGGGCCTGTTGAAGGCCCGGGAGGCCGACGACGAAGCGGCCCTGATGGCGCTCGGCGGGGATGAGGAAATCGCCGGCCTGGCCAGCACCGCCGAAGCCGTCCACCTGCTGTGGGAGGTCTGCCGGATTCCCGATTTCCGCAAGATCATGAGCGGCGCCCACGCCCGCCTCTTGGGCCGCATCTACCGCCACTTGATGGCCGCCGGGACAAGCGGCGCCGGTGGCCGGCTGCCGACCGATTGGTTTGCCGCCCAGGCCGCCCGCCTCGATCGCGCCGACGGCGATATCGAAACCTTGGTCGGCCGCATCGCCGGCATCCGCATTTGGACCTATGTCTCCTTCCAGGGCGACTGGCTGGACGATGCCGGCCATTGGCAGGAGAGGACCCGCGCCATCGAGGACAAACTGTCGGATGCCTTGCACGACCGTCTGACCCAGCGGTTCGTCGATCGCCGCACAGCCGTTCTGTTGAGCCGCATGAAGGACCGCGGTGTCCTGACGACGGCGGTTGAATCCGACGGCGGGGTGACGGTGGAAGGCCATTTCATCGGCCATTTGCAGGGGTTCCGTTTCGTCACCGACGGCAGCGGCGGCAGCGGCGGCGACGCCGGCTCGAAAGTGCTCACCGGCGCGGCGCGGCGGGGACTGGGGCGGGAAATCGCCGACCGGGTAAAGCGTCTCGAAGCCGATCCCGACGGCGCCTTTCACCTGTCATCCCAGGGGCGCGTCTTTTGGCGCCATGAAGAGGTGGCGCGGCTGATGCCTGGTCCGGACTTGCTGAGGCCAAGCGTCGAACCCCTGTCGAGCGAGCTTTTAGAGACGGATCAGCGCGAAAGGCTGCGCAACCGTTTGGCGGCATGGCTTCGGAGCACCGTTGCCGAGCGGCTGGCGCCGCTCGCCGCGGCGCTTGCGGCGCCGCTTGATGGAGCGGCGCGCGGCCTCGTCTTCCAGCTTTCCGAATCCCTGGGCTCGATGTCCCGGCGGGACGCCGAAAAGCAGCTGACGGCGCTCGATCGCGCCGGCCGCCGCGCCTTGCGGTTGCTGGGAATTCGCATCGGCCGCGAGAGCGTCTTTTTCCCCGCCCTCGTAAAGCCGGCGGCGGTGGAAATGCGGGCCACCCTGTGGGCGCTTCAGCAGCGACTGAAGACGCCGCCGGTTCCCGCCATGGCCCGGGTTTCGCTGCCCATGGCAAACGGCGTGCCGAAGCGTTTCTATGCCGCCATCGGCTATCGGCCGCTCAAGGAACTTGCCGTACGCGTCGACATGCTCGAAAGGCTGGCGGCGCGGGCCTGGATCCTGTCCCGCTCCGGCCCCTTCGCCGCCGACCCGGAGTTGCTGTCTCTTGCCGGCTGCGGCGCCGACGGGATGGCCGAAATCCTGGCGGCGCTCGGCTATCGAGCCAACGGTTCGGGCGGCGGGGTCACCTTCAGCTTGCGGCGGCGCCGCAAAAACACCGTCCGGCCGCCGCGCGGCCCTCCCGCAAAGACCGATTCTCCCTTCGCCAAACTGCGTCGTCCGGCCCACCTTTCATGACCTCATGACCGCCCATTCACCGTCTCAAAAGCCGAGCGCCGGCACCATCCGTCTTGATAAATGGCTGTGGTACGCCAGGTTTTTCAAAAGCCGATCGCTGGCCGCCAAGCTCTCGGCCGAGGGCCGTATCCGGGTCAACGGAACCAGGACGGTCAAGGCCCACCACGCTTTGAAAGTCGGTGATGTCCTGACTTTTTCCAAAGGCCCCCACATCCGGGTGGTCGAAGTCCGCGCCCTTGGAGTCCGGCGCGGACCGGCGGCGGAAGCCAAGACCCTTTATGCCGATCTCGAGCCGCCATGGCCGAAGAACCGTGACGAGGGGGCCGGCCGCGCCGCCGCCGCCATTCGCTCGCCCGGCGCCGGCCGGCCGACCAAAGCCGAACGCCGGGCCACCGACCGGCTCAAGGGGAAGGCGTAACTCAAGGGGAAGAACCCGGTTTCGGTTGCCGCGCGGTATTGCCGTCAGGCGCGGAGAATGCGCAGCGGTCCGCTGAAAAGGACCGACAGGTTGTTGCTGGGCATGTCGACGGTTTCGAGAAATCGCAGGCCGTTTTCGATGGCCGCTTCCTTGACTTCTTCCACCTCGCGCAGACCCCATTCCGGATTGCGCGTTTTCAGGGATCGGTCAAAGGCGGCGATGGACCGGCGCATCTCGGGGTTGGGATCGCTCGGCTGCCAGGTCAAGGCCGGAAAACGGGGTGCGAAATAAGCGGTGTGCTGGCCGGTGCCCGACCCCACCTCCAGCACCGTTCCCGAGGCCGGTAGATGCCGAACGAGAACGGCGAGGATGGGGTCGCGGTTGTTGAGCGCGGCATCGGCATTCAGCCGGCGGCCAGCTTCCGCGACGAGCCTGTCATGATGGAGGTCGGACGCCTTGGTCATAACTTGTCCCGATCGGCTAAACAAGGGACGGAAGCACGGGACAACCCCACTTTTCTTGGGGTTGCCCCATGCTCCGATGGTATGGTAGGCAGAGCCATGCTCACCAGGATCAAGGCACTTCTCCTTGCCGAACAACCTCCCGGGTCGGCGGCCAAGGGCGATCACGGCGCCGATGAATTGCAACTTGCGGCGGCGGCTTTGCTGATCGAGACGGCTTCGATGGACGGCCATATCGGCGACGAAGAGCTTAGCACCATCGCATCCCTGCTCGAAGCCAGTTTCGGCCTCGATGCCTCGGCGCTCGAGGACCTGCTCGAGGCCGGACGGAAGGCGGCGGCGGAATCGGTCCAGCTTTACGGCTTCACCCGGGTCATCAAGGACCGATATTCCCATGATGAAAGAATTCGCATGATCGAAATGCTGTGGGAAGTGGCCTATGCCGACGGCCATTTGCACCACTATGAATCCAATCTGGTCCGCCGCGTCGCCGGCCTGATGTACGTCTCCGACCGCGACAGCGGCGAGGCTCGCAAACGGGTGCGGCAACGGCTTGACTTGCCGCGACGTTGATATAGTTTCCGCGGCCAACAAAAATACCGGCCACTGGCTTGACGGAGCTAACGGTTATGGACATTCAACGGAGGTTCCGATGACTTACATCGTCATCGAAAACTGCGTCAAATGTAAATACATGGACTGCGTCGAGGTCTGCCCGGTGGACTGTTTCTACGAGGGTGAGAATTTCCTGGTCATTCATCCCGACGAATGCATCGACTGTGGTGTCTGTGAACCCGAATGTCCCGCCGAGGCGATCCTGCCCGATACCGACCCGGGCCTCGAAAAGTGGCTTGAGATCAATACCGAGTACGCCGATATATGGCCCAACATCACCCGCAAGGGCATATCGCCCGCCGACGCCGAGGAATGGGATGGCAAACCCGACAAGCTCAAGTATCTGAGCACCAAGCCTGGAAAAGGCAAGTAAAAGGCCGGCCGCCACATTGACAACCGCCAATCGGCCACCGCCAAACACCTTTCGCCGGTGGCGCCGAGCCCGGCAAGCGAGTGTTTGCCGCGGGCCAAGGGGTAGGCAGGGCTGGGAGGACTTTTTTTCGTTCTTTTAATATGTTATAGTCTTTTCTTGCCGGCCTGACGTAGCCGGCTTTGGTTGTGGGACGGAACATTTTTTGATCCTCACCGGGGAATGGAGCGCTCGCCGGCAATCCGCGATAGTTCGGTATTTTTTTTGATAACCGTTGTAGGCGGTTCGGAGGCATTGGCCAAAGACGGCTGCTATATGTCTTGACGCCGGCAAAGGGCTGAAAGCGATGCCGGCTTGGGGGCGGACAAGCGGCGATGGGCGGACAAGTGAAAAACTCCCTTCTTCCGGTCGTTTCGCGGCGGTGAAGGGCCGGCCTTTCGAGGCTGGAAAGTTGTTGATTGAAGAAGACGATAATTGGCTGAGGGGAGAAAAAAAATGGCTGAACAATTTTTGTTCAACCCTGGGGATTTCGTCGTCTACCCCACTCATGGCGTCGGCAAGGTCATCAGCATCGAAACCCAAGAAATCGCCGGTCAAGAACTGCAACTTTTCGTCATCTCGTTCGTCCGCGAGCGAATGACCTTGCGTGTCCCGACCTCCAAGGTCGAGACGTCGGGCCTGCGCAAATTGAGCACCCCCAAAACCATGGATTCGGCGCTGACCACGCTGCAAGGCCGAGCCCGGGTCAAGCGCACCATGTGGAGCCGCCGGGCCCAGGAATATGAAGCCAAGATCAACTCCGGCGATCCCATTTCAATCGCCGAGGTGGTTCGCGATTTGCACCGCGACACGAGCCAACCCGAACAATCCTTCAGTGAGCGCCAGATCTACGAATCGGCGATCGACCGTTTGGCTTGCGAGCTGGCGGCGGTCGAGAAAATCGACAAGGACAAAGCCACCGAAAAACTGGAAGAACTGCTTACCGAGAAGGCGGCGGCCTGAACGCCCCACACTCCGCCGTCCCGGAGCCGGCGCATTGCCGTTGCCGGCGGTCTCTTCCCTCGACGCCGGCAACAAAGTCGTGGCGCGTCAAGGCGTGACGCGGTGTGGCGACATGCGCCGCGTGCTTAAGAAAATCGTTTCCGGCGGGCAGACGGGAGTCGACCGGGCCGCCCTGGATGTGGCGCTGGAACTGGGTATCGGCTGTGGCGGTTGGTGCCCGAGGGGGCGCCGGGCCGAGGACGGGCGGATTCCCCGACGCTACCCCATGCGGGAAACGCCAAGCCAAGCCTACGAAGCGCGCACCCGCCTCAACGTCGGCGATTCGGACGCGACGCTGATCTTGATCCACGGCCAACCGACGGGCGGAACGGCTTTGACAATCGACATCGCCAGGGAACTGGGCCGGCCGCTGCTGGTGGCCGATCCCGACGATCCGGCGGCGGGCGAAACCGTGATGCAATGGCTTGTCGCCAACCACGTCGTCTCGCTCAATGTCGCTGGCCCCCGCGAAAGCATCGAGCCTGGCATTTACGGGCAAGCGGCCGCTTTCCTCAAACGGCTGTTGTCCGCAAAACGCTAAAAGAGCACTATCCACTCACGTCGAATCGCGCCGGCCCACTCCCCCTATCACCGAAGGCTGCTGTGATGTCTCGGGAGGTCGTTCATTCGATCCAACCCCGAAAAGCCGAAGGTTGCAAAAACAGACGCCCGCGGAGGAGGGCCGAACGGATGTTCATGAAAATGCCCGTTTGCATAAAATAAAAACTGGGTAAACTTTATTAAAATTTTAATAAAATTGGTTTTACTTATTAATTTGTCATCAATTCATAAATAGTGTATAATAATCGAGTGTAAAATGATTATGGAAACGGCCCGCATCATGAAACCGCAAGTGGAATGTCAAGACGGCGCCAGCGCACCCGAGACCGCCGGCGTCATGTCCGCCGACGATTTCGCCAGCTGGCATGTCGACGATTTGATTTTCGTCAAAAAGATTTGTTCCGAAAAAGGCGCCGGCTATGCCGTCTACGGCGCCGACGGCACTTTCCTCGAAGTGGTCGGGTCGATGGGCGATGTGATCATCGCTTGCCATAATTACGGCATGGAACTGGCGTCCGTGCACTGATCCGCGCGGCCCGCCGCGGCAACGGCCGGCTCCTCCGTTTCCCCTCCCCCCCAATCATCGTCCCTTTCCATTTGTTTGTTGATCTCCTCCGTGCTTCCGGTTATGTTCATCTTATGTTCTGTCGTAAACGCGACTCCACCCTGCCGGGCGGCGGTACGGTTTTCGCCGCCGCGACATCGTGCCGGCGGCCGGTGGCCCTGTTCTCCTCGCCCGTCGCGGCGGGATATCCGTCGCCGGCGGAGGATTACGTCGAGGGCAAACTGGATCTGAACGCGCATCTCATCCGCCGCCCCGCCGCCACCTTCATCGTCCGCGTCGAGGGGGAGTCGATGACCGGCGCGGGGATTTTCCCGAACGATCTATTGGTCGTCGATCGCAGCGTGGGCCCCAGGCCCGGCGACATCGTCATCGCCGCCGTCGGCAACGAATTGACGGTGAAAAGGCTCCTCAAAAGCGGCGACGGATGGTCCCTGCGGGCGGAGAACCCGGATTTTCCCGCCATCTCCGTCACCGCCGACACGGAATGCGTCGTCTGGGGCGTGGTCACCGGTTCGATCCGCCAGTTCAACCGGCGATAAAGGCGGCTCCGGGGAACCCCAATATCCGGACAGCTTCCATGACCGGCGTTTTCGCCCTCATCGACTGCAACAATTTCTACGTTTCCTGCGAGCGGGTTTTCGATCCGGCCCTCGAGGGCAGGCCGGTGGTGGTTTTGTCCAACAACGATGGCTGCATCATCGCCCGCTCGAACGAGGCGAAGGCGCTCGGCATCGGCATGGGAACGGCGTTGTTCGAGGCCCGCCCCTTGCTCGAGAAGCATGGTGTCCGGGTCTATTCGTCCAACTACGCCCTTTACGGGGACATGTCCAACCGGGTGATGGCGGCGCTTGCGGAATTCACCCCCAACGTGGAGGTCTATTCCATCGACGAAGCCTTCCTCGACCTTTCCGGCTTCCGGCGCCTGGACGCTGGCCGCCATGGCCGGGACATCCGGGCCAAAATCCACCGCTGGACAGGCATCCCGGTGTCGGCCGGAATCGCCGCGACCAAGACCCTGGCCAAGCTGGCCGGCGGGATCGCCAAGAGGTGTCCCGAAACCGGCGGCGTGTTCGACCTGACGGGCTTTTCCGGCCGCCGCGACGCCATGGCCGCCACGGATATCGGCGACGTCTGGGGAATCGGACACCGTTACGCCCGGATGCTGCGCCGCGGCGGCATCGAAACGGCGCTGCATTTCCATGACGCGGCCGGGCCGTGGGTGAGAAAGCGTATGGGCGTCGCCGGCGCGCGCACTTGGTTGGAACTCAGGGGTGTCGTCTGTTTCGACCTGGAATGCCAGCCGCCGGCCAGGAAAACCACCGTCGTTTCCCGCTCTTTCCGCGATGCAATCGAGAACGAGGAAGAACTGCGCCAGGCCGTCGCCGTCTTCGCCGCCAGGGCGGCGGAAAAACTGCGCGAGGGCGGCCTCACCGCCGGCAGCGTCACCGCCTTCGTCGCCACCAGCCGTTTCGGCCCGGCAGGGCGCCAATACCACAATGCCGCCACCGTCGCCCTGCCGTCGCCCTCCAATCACACGGGCGCCGTCACCAAGGCGGCGCTGGCGGCGCTGAAGGGGATATTCCGGCGGCGGCGGCGCTACAAGAAAGCCGGCGTGATGCTGCTCGACCTGGCCGCCGCCGGGCGGGCGCAGCCGAATCTCTTCGCGCCCGGCGACGACGGCCGCGGCGGCCGCCTGATGGAGGCCCTCGACCGGATCAACCGGAAGGATTGGGGCGGGCCCGGAAGCGGCGCCCGCGGCTGGGGAGATCTGCTCCATTACGGCGCCGCCGGCATCCATCGCGGCTGGCGGATGAAACAAACGCGCCGCTCGCCCCGCTACACCACCAATTGGAACGAACTGCCGGTGGCGCGGGAATAAAAGGAAGGGCTCTCGGGCCTCGGTGATGGCTTCACCGCCGCCGACACAGGGCCGGACCGCATCCTCAAGGAGGCGGCGAAAAGCGGCTCGGCCCAGGGCCGGGTCGCCGAACTCGACGCCATGCCGCCCGAATATTACCGGCTTCGCGGTTGG
>JAUXMA010000285.1 GCA_030623425.1 Rhodospirillaceae bacterium | reverse complement strand
GAGCAGCGGGCCAGCGAATTCATGCGCCACATCAAGAACGCCAATGACCTGGGCATTCAAAGACTGCTCCGGGTCGCCAAACACGACGATATCCTCGTGCTCCTCAAAATCGCCGAGAATGACGAGATTACGTTAAACAAATTTTACGGCAACATGACCGAAACTTCGAAAAAGATAATTGCCGAGGATTTGGAGTTTCAGTTCGGGGACAACATACCCGGCGCCATGATCAAGGAGGCCATCGAACGCCTCGCCAGGATCGCCAAGGACCTGGAGGACGAGGGAACCCTGTTCTATGAAAATGTCATAACCAGGCAAGTCACCCACGGCGCCGAAAAAGACTGACCGCCGGACGGGCCCTTAAATCATGCCACCGCCGCCGTTTTAACGTCTTTGGTGTTAATGACGTAGGCCCTGGCGCAATGCGCGGCGCAATAGGGTTTGCCTTCCACCGCCGGCTGGCCGCAGAAATGGAACTCCCGCGTCCCCGGATGGCCATGCGGCCAACTGCACATGCCGGCGACCAGCTTTTCCAGGCTGACGGCCTCCGCGCCCGGCGGCTTTTTATCATAGACAATTTGCCGGACGGAAGGATTGCGCTTGGGCAGGCCCAAACGGTTAACCTTGCCAACTATGGCATTCTTCGTGAAGCCCAAACGGCGGCCGATTTCGCGGCATGGAAGACCGTCGCTCCACAGGGCGATAAGAGCGCTGACGCGCACTGGAGTCCAATCCTCTGTCATTTCCCGATTGCGGCACGCGAAACCCGGCGGCGCCAACGGATGGAGAAAAATTCCCCGCTCCGGACAAACCGGCAAAATGCGCTCAAGGCATCAAGGTTTTTGCCTTGCCAACGTTTCGCGAGCCTCGTCCCTTTCCTTTTTGTGGCTGGTTCCGGATCCAGAGGTCGGACAGACTTCTACTATATCTGCTAGAAAAATGCAAGAGTTACACAATATATATGAAAAATAAGATGATTTGCGGTTTTCGGGCGGGAATTCTTTCGCACCTGCACGGAAAACTTCTCCCTGCCTCGGGCGGGCTTGGCTATACTAGTGCCACTAGACTTTTGCGGATGGCGAAAGAAGCGCCATGACAAAATCCCCCGAGAAGACCGCGCCGAAACCCCTTGCGGATTTATGGCGGGAGAAAGCGGCGGCGGAGTTGCGGGGAAAATCCCCCGACGAATTGATTTGGGCGACCCCGGAAGGCATTCCGGTGAAGCCCCTTTACACGGCGGCGGACCTGGAGGAGTGCCAGTGGGTCGATAGTCTGCCCGGTTTTGCGCCTTACCTGCGGGGTCACAAGGCGACCATGTACGCGGGCCGGCCGTGGACCATCCGCCAGTACGCCGGTTTCTCCACGGCCGAAGAGTCCAACGCCTTTTTCCGGGACAATCTCAAGGCCGGCCAGAAAGGCCTGTCCGTGGCCTTCGACCTGGCCACCCACCGGGGCTACGATTCCGATCATCGGCGGGTTGTCGGCGACGTTGGCAAGGCGGGCGTGGCCATCGATTCCGTCGAGGACATGAAGATTCTGTTCGACGGCATCCGGCTCGACCGAACGAGCGTGTCGATGACCATGAACGGCGCCGTTCTGCCGGTGCTGGCCGGCTATATCGTCGCCGCCGAGGAACAAGGGGTCGGCCAGGACGAGCTTTCGGGGACTATCCAGAACGACATCTTGAAGGAGTTCATGGTCCGCAACACTTATATCTATCCGCCCGGCCCTTCCATGCGCATCGTCGCCGACATCATCTTGCATACGGCTCGACAGATGCCCCGCTTCAACTCCGTTTCCATTTCCGGCTACCACATGCAGGAGGCCGGCGCCACCGCCGTACAAGAGCTGGCCTTTACGCTCGCCGACGGCCTGGAATACGTGCGCGCGGCAATCGCCAAGGGGCTCGGCGTCGACCGGTTCGCCCCGCGGCTGAGTTTTTTCTTCGCCATCGGGATGAATTTTTTCATGGAGGTGGCGAAGCTGCGGGCGGCGCGGGCGCTATGGGCCGGGTTGATGGCCCGGTTCGAGCCCGAGGATCCGCGCTCGTCCATGCTGCGCACCCACTGCCAGACGTCCGGTGTTTCGTTGACCGAAAAGGACCCATACAACAACGTCATCCGCACCACCATCGAGGCGCTGGCGGCGGTGCTGGGCGGCACCCAGAGTCTGCACACCAACGCCTTGGACGAAGCGCTCGCCTTGCCGACGCCGTTCTCGGCGAGGATCGCGCGCAATACCCAACACGTGCTCGCCGAGGAAACGGCAATTGGCAAGGTCGTCGATCCGCTGGGCGGGAGTTACTACGTGGAAAGTCTGACCGCCTCGCTGGCCAACGAGGCGGGGAAGCTGATCGACGAGGTGGAGAAACTCGGTGGCATGACCAAGGCGTTGGAGGCCGGCATGCCGCAACGGCATATCGAGGAAGCGGCGGCCCGCAAACAAGCGCGCATCGACAAGGGCGAGGAGGTGATGGTCGGCGTCAACAAATACCCGGCGGAGAGAACGGACGAGGTCGATCTTCTGGAAATCGACAATCAATCCGTCCGTCAACAACAGATCGCCCGCCTGCGAGATGTCCGCCGCCGCCGCGATGCCGCCGCCTGCCAGGCTGCCCTCGAGGCCTTGACCGAAGCCGCCCGGTCGGGAGAAGGCAATTTGCTGGCCCTATCCATCGAGGCGACGCGGGCGAGGGCCACGGTCGGTGAAATTTCGACTGCCCTGGAAAAGGTCTATAGCCGCCACCGGGCGCGCTACCGCTCCGTCTCCGGCGTCTACGGCTCGGCCTTTGAAGGCGACCGGGATTTCGAAAAGATCCGGCAACGGGTCGCCGCCTTTGCCGAGGAAGAGGGCCGGCGGCCGCGCCTGCTGGTCGTCAAGATGGGCCAGGACGGCCATGACCGCGGCGCCAAGGTGATCGCCACCTCTTTTACCGATATTGGCTTCGACGTCGACCTGGGCCCGCT
>JAUXMA010000292.1 GCA_030623425.1 Rhodospirillaceae bacterium | reverse complement strand
GCCGGCATCGCCGGCGGGCGCCTTCCTACCGAGGAAACGAATAACGCGATCGTATGGGTACCATATGTCAGATTTGGACCACTAGGGGCATGACGACATGAAAATCATCGCCGGCCGCCGCCACGTCGGCATCATCGACATCGAGCCGGTTGGCAACTACGCCATCCGCATCCGTTTCGACGGCCTGCATGGCAGCGGTATCTTCTCCCGGGACATCACATCATAGCGCTTGCCCGCGCATCAGACGCGGCGAATCGCCGATGAGTCCCATGGCTTGGCGCGTGAACAATCTTTTCAGCGGCGGCAACCGGTTGACGGCCGCCAATCCGCAGTCGCGGGCCAGGACCAGGGGCCTGAAATCGTTGGAGAACAACCGGTTGAGAACATCGGTCATGGCCAGCATCAGGAAGTTGTCGAAACGGCGCCAGCGCGCGTAACGCGCCAGCACCGCGGTGTCGCCGACATCGAGTCCCAACCGCCGGGCGTCGGTCAGCACCTCGGCCAGGGCGGCGACGTCGCGCAGCCCCATGTTCAGCCCCTGGCCGGCGATGGGATGCATGCCATGGGCGGCGTCACCGGCCAGCGCCAGCCGCCGGGCGGTGGCGGTGTGGGCGTATTGCAAGGAAAGAGGATAGGCCCAGCGCCGGCCGACGACCTCGAGGGATCCTAGGAAATCACCGAGCCGGCGGGCCAGTTCATCGAGGAACCCGGTGTCGTCCAGTTCCATGATCGCCGGCGCCAAGTCCTGGCGCTCGGTCCAGACGATGGCCGAGCGGTTGCCCATCAACGGCAGGATGGCGAAAGGCCCCGACGGCAGAAAATGTTCGTGGGCTATGAAGTCGTGGGGCTTCTCGTGGGCGACGGTGCAGACGATGGCGGTTTGACGGTAGGACCATTTGGTCAGCTTGATGGCCGCCGCCTCACGGGTTGCGGAGGCCCGCCCGTCGGCGCCGACGACCAGGCGAGCCTTGACCTTGCGTCCGTCGGCGAGGACCGCCTCGACGCCGGCGGGATGGCGTTCGATGGCGGCAACGGCGGCGGGAGCCAGGAGGCGCACCCTTTTCAACCTCCGCAGACGTTCGAGCAGGACTTGCCGGAACAGCCGGTTCTCGACCATGTAGCCGAAAGGCTCGCCGCCACCGTCCCGATGATCGTAATGGAGAAAGCAAAGCGAATCCTTGTCGGAAACCCGGATCTCGAGGATGGGCGCGCAATCCGCCGCCATGCCGGTCCACAGGCCGACGCCGTCAAGGGCCCGCTGGCAAGCCAGGGCGATGGCCGAGACGCGGCCGTCGAATCCGGGCCGCAGGTTGGCGTCCGGGTCGGCGTGATCGACGGCGATAACGTCCATGCCGCCGGTGGCCAGGGCACAAGCCAAGGTGCCGCCGACAAAGCCGGCGCCGACGACGAGAACGTCGGTGCGCAAGGTTCTTCCCTTGGCCGATGGCGCGGCCGAGGACGCCGCCTTGCCTCGCCGGGGCTTTGCCGAGGTCCTAGTCATGGTGATATTTCTCCCTCCATTGCCGGAAGATGTCCAGAACGAAAAGAGGCGCGGCGAAAGAGATGAAATGTTAGGCAATTATATTCAACGCCTAAATTTTAGTCATATTTGTTTGATTCCGCGATCGCCTCGATCCGGCGAGCCGCCGTTAACGAGCCATTAACACATTGATTTATCAGGTTATTTATCCGAATTTTCTAAACCGGCACGATTCTTGTAAGGACCACGGCCAGAAACGGTCTCCGCGGCAGGCTAGCGTCCTTTCGCGGGCCAACGGTTGAACCGCCGCCCGCCAAGCCGGCCGGCGGCGCCAAGGAAAGAGGATGAATGCACGATGAAGCTGATCATGGCTGTCATCAAGCCTTTCAAGCTGGACGATGTCCGCGAGGCGCTGACCGAATTGGGCGTCGCCGGCATGACCGTCAGTGAGGTCAAAGGTTTCGGGCGGCAACGGGGACACTCGGAAATCTACCGGGGCGCCGAATACACGGTCAATTTTCTGCCGAAAACGAAAATCGAAGTCGCCGTCACCGCCGAGATGGTCGAATCCGTCGTCGAAGCGATACAAAAAGCCGCCCGCACGGATAAGATCGGCGACGGCAAGATATTCGTCTACGAGATCGAAAAAACGGTCCGCATCCGCACCGGCGAGACCGACGGCGATGCCCTTTAGGAGGTTTTAAATGCCTGTAATCAAAAATATTGTCACCCTCTGCGCTTTTGCCGTGACGGCGCTGCTCGCCGGCGCCGCCGGCGCCCATGCCGAAGAGGCGAAATTGGACAGCGGCGACACCGCCTGGATGCTGACCTCGACGGCCATCGTTCTGATGATGACCATCCCGGGAGTGGCCCTGTTCTATGGCGGCATGGTGCGCAAGAAGAACATCCTGGCGACGCTCATGCAGAGCTTCGCCATCTGCTGTCTGGTGACGGTGCTGTGGACGGTCTTGGGCTACAGCCTCGCTTTCGGAGGCGGCGACGCCACCATTCCATGGATCGGCCCATGGATCGGCGGTTTTGAAAAGGCGTTTCTCGCCGGCATCGGCACCGGGACGCTGAGCGGGACGATCCCGGAAAGCGTTTTCGTGATTTTCCAGCTGACCTTCGCCATCATCACGGCGGCGCTGATTACCGGCGCCGTCGCCGAGCGCATGAAATTCTCGGCTCTCATGTGGTTCATCGGCCTGTGGTCGCTTGTGGTTTATTCTCCCATCTGCTATTGGGTCTGGGGCGGCGGGTTCCTGGGCGACGCCGGCGTGCTCGACTTCGCCGGCGGCACCGTGGTCCACATCAACTCCGGCGTCGCCGGCCTGGTGGCGGCGCTGGTGTTGGGTAAGCGGGTGGGTCACGGGCGCGAGAGCTTCGCCCCACACAACCTGACCTTTTGCATCATC
>JAUXMA010000277.1 GCA_030623425.1 Rhodospirillaceae bacterium | reverse complement strand
TGAAAATCGAGTCCGACGATCCATTTCAGCGCCGTCCGAGGAATAGTGGTCCAGGCATACACCACGCACTGCATGAACCGCCGGGGCAAAGGCAGGAAAGTCCACATGACGGCAATCATCAGGATGAACCAGCACAACAGGACAAGGTTGAAGATTATTGAACGGGCAACGATCATGACGGCGTCTTGGAAGCGGTTTCCCCGGCAATCATTCCGGCCGCCTTGTGCCGCGCCCAGGCAACAAGGAACTTGTTGAATTCGCTGATAATGAGGCTGGCGGTGCCGGGCCAGGCCCACCACCGCTCCCGTTTGACGCGTTCGGGAAACACCGGATGCGGAATCACCATGATTTCCGGCATGGCATGGCGGAATTCCAGCAGGCTGCGCGGCATGTGGTAGGCGGCGGTGACCAGACGCAAGGATGAATATCCCTCGATGGCGATCCATTCGCCGGTTTCAAGGGCGTTGCCCAAGGTGTTGGTGGCATTGCCGATGCCGACGCGCCGTTCCAGTTGCCGTGGGATGTGCTGGAACATCCGCACCAGTTTGCGCACCTCCACTCCCCGGTAAGCACCGGAAATAAAGAGCTTTTTGGCCCGGTTCTCGGATAACAGCCGGAACCCCTCGGTGAGTCTGCCGCTGCCCCCCGTGAGGACAATGATGGCGTCGGTGGGGGTCGTCGTGTCGGTGACTTCGGCGGGGATGGAATCGGTAAACCGGGACAGACCGTATCCCCACATCGCCACGACAAATAACGCAACCAGGGCCGAGCACGGGATTAAAAATACGCGACGGCGGCGACGGCGGCCGGACAGCGCCGATGGAAAGGCCTTGCCGCCGGGTTCATCGGAGCCGAACAAGGGCATTGGCTATAACATTTCGGCCAGGGTTTTCATCACCGTCAGGCGCGCCGTCAGCATGGCGATCACGGCCACCGCCAGAGGCAGACAGACCATCGCCGCCCAATGCGACGGAGCCAAGGTGAAGTCCGGCAACAGGCCCGCCTCCATCCGCGCCGCCAGGGCGCCGATGCCCATCAGGGTGGGGACGGCGAGAACCAAACCGATGATCCCGCCGCGCAGACCCAGGATCAGGGCACGGGTGGCGAACTGTTTGGCGACGTAGGAATCCTGGGCGCCGATCAGGTGGAGCACTTCGATCGCCTCCTGGTGGATGGCAAGACCCGTGCGGGTGGTGAAAACCACGGTGCCGACCGTCGCCGAGCCGATCAGCAACAGCACCAGGGAAGCCAGGATTTCCACCGTGCGGAGAAGACGGACCAGCTTGTCAAGCCAAACCCCATGGTCCTCGACGGTGGTGCCGGGGACCGCTTTCAGCAACCGTTACGACAGGGCCGCCGTGTCCACCTCGGCGCCGGCTTTCAACTCGACGTCGATGAGCCGGGGCAAGGGGAGATCGCCGCTGCCGCCGATGGAGCCCAGCCAGGGTTCCAGCAGGGCCATGATCCGGCCCTCGCCGATGACCTCGGCGCCGGCAATTCCGGGCGTCGTCCGCAAGATCTTGAGCGCCGCCTCGATGCGCCGGGCCTCTTTCGGCGCGGCGGCGGGGCTTTCGGAAGGAATGATCTGAACCGTCAGCGTGCCGCTGACGCCGGCATCCCAACGCTCCGCCATGGCTCCCAGAATCAACATCCCGGCCAAGGCCAGGCAAGCCAGGTAGACCATGAAGGCGATCAGCCAGGGCAAGAATCGGCTGAGCGCGTCGCGGTCGAGCGGGAGATCGGAGCGGTGGGCCAGCATGGGTTTCAAACGGCGCTTCCCCGAGGCCGTTCCGCCGCCGCGCCGATGGCCGGTTTGGCGGGTCCGCCGGCCCCGGAAGCGGCGGCCATGGCGGCTCTATTGGGCGCCGAGGCGCCGATTTCCAGCTGTCCCTCGTCAAGACGCAGGCAAAGGCGGCCAAGACGCTTGACCAGGGATTCGTTATGAGTGGCGATGACGATGGTGGTTCCCAGTTTGTTAAGCTCCTCGAAAAGGTGCATGAGACGGAGCGCCATGCGATCGTCCACATTGCCAGTGGGTTCGTCGGCGAGAAGCAGCTTCGGCCTAGCGATCACCGCCCGGGCGATGGCGACCCGTTGCTGCTGGCCGCCGGAAAGGGTCGGCGGGCGCGCGTTCATGTGGTTTTCAAGTCCGACCCAGCTGAGGAGTTCGGCGACATGTTTGCGGATGTCGTTTTCCCGAGTTCCGGCGACGCGCAACGGCAGCGCCACGTTGTCGAAAGCCGATAGATGGCGCAACAAGCGGAATTCTTGAAAGACGACGCCGACACGCCGGCGCAGAGCCGGCAAATCCCGGCGGGGAGTGGTGGCGATATCGCGGCCGAAAAGGGTGATCAGGCCCCTCGACGGTTTCATCGCCAAATAGATCAATTTCAACAGCGAGGATTTGCCGGCGCCGCTGGCCCCGGTCAGAAAATGCAACGAGCCCGGAGCCAGCGTGAACGAGATGTCCCGCAGAATTTCCGGTCCAAGACCGTAGCGAAAGCCGATGTTCTCGAAGCGAACCACGCAGTCATTGTCGTCGATGGTCACCCGTTTCGTTCCTGTCCGGTGTCTTCGCCGTCTGTTCGGGCGGCGAAAAATGTCAAAGCTTTCAAGCGGTTTGTTAAGAGGCTTGAACAGACCGCCCGGCGGTGCACAATGACACGGCGAAAGTCGTTTCGTCCAGCGCTCCCCAATCCGGCCACGGGTTGCGTTGCATGGGCCGAAAGCCTATAACGGCGGGAACCTGACATAACTTGCCATCAATGATCATATCCTGTCCAAACTGTTCGACACGCTATTCTGTCGATGCCGCCGCATTGGACAAGGGGAAAAAGGTACGCTGCTCTAATTGCGGCAATCAGTGGTATCAGAATCCGATCCAGGATTTTTCTCCACCGCCTGTTCAGCCGCAGCCGCTGCCGGCCCCGCAACCCGCCGCCGCGCCGGCGGTCCCCGTTGTGCCGCCGCCGCCGCCGCCGCCACCACCACCCGAGCCGGAGCCGGAGCCGGAGCCCGAGCCCGAGCCCGAGCCCGAGCCTGAGCCCGAGGGTGAGTACGGGGAGGCGACGGTGCGCGTGGTCGACACGGCC
>JAUXMA010000319.1 GCA_030623425.1 Rhodospirillaceae bacterium | reverse complement strand
GCCAAGGCCAAAACCAAGACCAAAACGAAGACCAAAGCCGATGCGGAGCCCGGGGCCGAGATGAAACCCAAGGCCAAGGCTAAAACCAAGACCAAAACCAAAACGAAGACCGAAGCCGATGCGGAGCCCGGGGCCGAGACCAAACCCGAGGCCGAAGCCAAGGAGGAGCCCAAATCCGGGGATTCAGCCTAATTTTCGGGTCTTTCCGCCGGCTTTGCGCATTTCGGCTGCCGGCGGCTTTCGACGCAAGGACAGTTTACCGTCGTTACATGCGGAGATGTCATGTCGCTGGACGCTGACCGGATCATCGATAGACGCCGCCTCAAACGACGTTTGATATTCTGGCGGATCGCCACCGTTGTTTCGCTGATCGTGGCGGGGGTGGTAGCCCTGGAACAGGCGGGAAAGCTGAGGCAGGAAATTCATGTCGCCCGTCTTTCGGTCGAGGGCATAATCCTTGATGATCCCTGGCGCGATAAAGCCTTGGAGCAAGTGCGCGACAACGACAAAACCAAGGCCTTGATTGTCCGCATCGACAGCCCTGGCGGCACGGTCGTCGGCGGCGAGGCGCTCTTTCACGGCTTGCGTGCCATAGCCGCGAAGAAGCCGGTGGTCGCGGTGATGAGCGGAACCGCCACTTCGGCTGGCTATATGACCGCGCTCGGCGCCGAATACATCGTCGCCAGGGAAGCGACGATCACCGGCTCGATCGGCATCATCATGCAGACCGCCGATATGACGAAACTCTTGGAAAAACTGGGGATCAAGCCGGAATCCATCAAAAGCCGGGAGCTGAAAGCTCAACCCAACCCTTTGGAACCGATCACGCCGGCGGCCCGCGAGGCGGCCAAGGCCGTGGTCATGGATCTTTTCGAAATGTTCGTGGATATGGTGGAAAAACGCCGGAAAATACCGCGTGAACAAGTACTTAAATTGGCCGACGGGCGTGTTTTCACGGGCCGTCAAGCCGAGAAAAACGGCCTTGTCGACGCCATTGGCGGCGAGCGGAAGGCTCGTGAATGGCTGCGGGATACCTTTGACATCTCTACCAAATTGCCGGTAAAGGACGTGGAAATTCAACGTGAGGACGAGCCCTGGCGCAAGATTCTCACGAGCATGGTTGGAAAAGCACTGTTTTCTGAACGACTTAGACTTGACGGCCTGATCTCCCTTTGGCACCCTGAGTTACGCTAGCGCGAACTGAGACGGCCAAACCTTGGGGAGACCTTCTAAAGAGGGGGATTGCGAACATGACCAAATCGGAATTGATTGCGCGTCTTGCCGAAGTCAATCCACATCTCTACCAAAGAGATGTGGAACGCATTGTCACTACCGTGTTCGAGGAAATCACCGGCGCCCTGGTCAATGGCGATAGAGTCGAGCTTCGCGGCTTCGGCGCTTTTTCGATTAAGGAGCGCGCCGCCCGGATGGGACGCAATCCAAGGACCGGGGAAGCGGTGCGGGTGGATTCCAAGTTGATTCCTTACTTCAAAACTGGCAAACAACTCCGCGAGAAACTCAACAGTTAGGGCGTGAGCGGAGGGTGGTGGAGATAGTCGGCGTCCCGGCGCCGATGTCCAGCCACCCCGTAGGCAACAAGGACGGACCGCAATGGTGAAGCTGATCTTCTCGACCGTCATGGTGTTCATCGCCGTGGTGGTTATCTACTTTTCCCTCTCCAACCGGGCGCCGATGGTGGTGGATTTGGCGCCGTCGCCGTTCACCGTGGCGCCGCCTGTTTTCGTGGTCGTGCTGGTCAGCTTTGTCGCCGGCTTCGTCACCGCTGGCTTGGTGGCATGGATGTCGGGAGGGAAAAAACGTCGGCGCGCTCGCCAGCGGGCCTGGCAGGCGCAGGCGGCGGAACGGAAAGTCAAACAGCTGGACGACAAGGTGGCCGGTCTGGAAGCCACCCTGGCGGAACGGGACGATGCCCGGCCTTTTCTCGCTCTGCCGACGCGGCCTAATTAATTAAAGAGAGAACATAGTCGGCAAGAGCTGATTTTTACGCAGTTGCCGGCTTACCAGCAAACAGATCGGCTATCCGCTTCTGAAAATCCTCGGCGGCGGCACGAGGTTTGGGCGCCGTTCTAATTGGCCGGCCAACCACGATGTAGTCGGCTCCGTCGAGAAACGCCTCTTCCACATCAACAGTCCGTTTTTGGTCGTCATCCGGCCGATTTTCGACAGGCCTGATGCCGGGTACGACAATCAAAAAATTATCCACACCCCTATAATTACAAAATCTATTGCACTTTAGGTCGGTATATAACAATATATGCTACCCTATACCAACCAAGGTCGGGTTATGCTGATTTATACGAGTCGAATTTTGGATTCTTTGGTCTTGGCGGTTCGGGGATTTGGTGGGATAACCGTTGAGTAAGAATAGGGGGACATACGTCGAGTTAGGCGACGATCTTGACGCCTCTCTGCGAGCTTTGTGCGTGGCGCTTAACGGCGCTAAAAAGTCTGTCGTAATTCGCAATACCTTACATCAATACGTTCAACTCGAATTAAAGTCGAATGACGGCGTTCGAAAGCGTTATGAGGATATACGTAAACATGGGCGCCGGGTATCGTCGGCGAACCTGACGGTAATCGAATGACGATGTCAAAAATTTGAACGGGGCGAAGCCATGACAAGTAGTGC
>JAUXMA010000178.1 GCA_030623425.1 Rhodospirillaceae bacterium | reverse complement strand
GTATCGTCGAGGGCGAATACGACCACCTGCCCGAGGCCGCCTTCTATATGGTCGGGACCATCGAAGAGGTGGTCGAGAAGGCCAAGAAAATGGCCGCCGAAGCGGCCTGAGACCGGGCCTTCCGTAAACGGAGCCGTGAATGGCCGATGTCGTCGAATTCGAGTTGATCACGCCGGCGAAACTGCTCCTCGCCGAGCCCGCGGAAATGGTGGTGATACCGGGAAGCGAGGGCGATTTCGGCGTCCTGCCGGGACACGCCCCGCTGATCTCCGCCATCCGTCCCGGCACCGTCGATATTTACCAGGACGGCAAGGTCGGCGAACGCATTTTCGTCGCCGGCGGTTTCGCCGAGGTGTCGCCCGATGGCTGCGTCCTGCTGGCCGAGGAAGCGGTGCCGGTCGCCGAGATCGACCGGACGCAAACCGAACAACGGCTCAACGCCGCCCGCCAACGCCTGGACGGCGCCGAGGCCGGCAGCGACGAAGCCAAGACCGCCGAGCGCCGGCTGAAGGTGGCGGAAGCGATGCTGGCGGCGGCCGAAGGCGCCGCCAAGGGGCGGGAAATTCGGTGACAGCGAATTTCCGGGAGTGAAAAATGCGGCTTTATCTGGTCCAACACGCAGAGGCGGTGGCGAAGGAGGAAAACCCCGACCGGCCCTTAAGCGACAAAGGCCGCGCCGACGTCCAGCGCATCGCCGCTTTCCTGGGCCGCGGCCGCATGCGGGTGGGGCGGGTGATTCACAGCGGCAAGACGCGGGCCGCGGAAACCGCCAAACTTCTCGCCGACGTCGTCAGTCCGGGGACGGAAATCGAAGAGGCGGCGGTCGGTTTGGCGCCGAACGATTCGACCGGTCTCTTCGTCCGGGCCATCGGCAACTGGCTCAAGGACGTGGCGGCGGGCGTCGAGGCGGCCGGCGATGTGATGCTGATCGGACATTTGCCGTTCATGGGCAAGATGGCTTCGCTGTTGGTCGCCGGCGCCGAGGAAGCCGGCGTCGCCGCCTTCACGCCGGGAACCGTCCTTTGCCTGGAACACAGCGGAGAAACAGGCGGCTGGACCATCGCCTGGATGGCCACCCCCGGACTGCTCGGACAGTAAGGTGAAAATAACCGGCGATCGTCGTTCTTTCCTTCCCTCTCCGTAACGACCGCCTCCAGTTATTCGGATAGGCTCTAAACCCGCCGGCGCGTTTTCTTCTTCTTTTTCCTCCCCGTCGCCTTATCGAATCCGGCGCTTTGAGTTTGCAAAATCGGACCGTAATGATTTTCAATTCGTCGCATGACATCGTCGACGGTGATCGCCACCTGGCAAAAAGGCGTTTGGTGCCAGCAATCCAACTGTTTGCCGTATTCGACGGTGATGCAGGGCGAACAAGCGAGGTGCTCGTAGAAAACAAGGTGATTGTCGCCGATGGGGCCATACAGCACCGGCGTCTCCGGCCCGAAAAACGCCACGACGCGGGCTTGGGCGGCGGCGGCCAAATGCACCGGGCCTGAATCGTTGGAGATGGTCAGGACACTGCCGCGGCACAATTCGATGAGACACTCCAGGGTCAAATCGCCGGCCAGATTGTGGGCCCGGCCGCCGGCCTCGACGACCTTTTCAACGACCGTCTCGACATACGGCCGTTCGCCCCGAGAGCCCACGAACAAGGCGAAAAGATCATACTTCCCGCTGAGACGCGTGGTCAGATCGGCGAAACGGTCCGGCAGCCAGCGCCGCTCGAAGGCCAGCTCGCCTGAATTGACATTGACGATCAGATAACGGACACCCTTTCCGCCGAAGGGCGCCAACACTTCCGCCGACTGGGCGGCCGCGTCGGCGGGGATTTTCAGTCTCGGCGCCGCCGCCGCCGCCGGCACCTCCACCCCGAAAGGGGCCAGCAAGCCGATGAAGTTTCGGGTGACATGCCAGTAAACATTAAAGGAAACACGGAAATTATGAATGGCGCCGCGGTAGACCCCGCGGGAATGATAGCCGACCCGCACCGGCGCCCAAGAGGCGAACGTCACCACCGACGAAGCCCGCGTGTAGAACTCCATGTCGATGAGGACGTCGAAGCCGCCGCGGTTGACGCGAAAAAGGCATGCCACAAAAGCCAAAACCGCGGTCACGACGTTTATCCCCAGATGCACGTAATGCACATGGTCGACGTCAGGGATCATCTTGATAATGTCGTTGTTGCTTGATAGCGTCAGCAGATGGATCTCGGCGTTGGGAAAGGTTTTCCGTGCCGTCCGGAAAAACGGCGTCGCCAGAACCAAGCTGCCGATGCCAAAGAATTTAACCACCAGCACTTTTTTGACGTTCCGAGGATCAGGCAAGGCCTGATGACGAAGCAATAGCGCTGGAACGCTGAGAAATGCACAGACGATGTTGCCGAGCATTTTTTCGATGCGTTGAAGCGACGCCAGCCTAACGCAATCCCGCAAGCGAGGTTTTTTCCGTGGAATCGGCACGTACGGCCCTTCTTCTCAATCCGCCCGGAAAGGACGTTTATATCCGCGACTACTACTGTAGCAAGACATCGCGGACGAACTACACATTTCCGCCGATAGACTTGTTGCATGCGGGCGGCATTTTCCGCCAACGGGATTGGCAACTGGCCGCGATCGACGCCATCGCCGAGAACCTGTCCCCGGAACGGGTCCTCGAAAGAGCGCGCCAGATCGGTCCGCGGGCGGTCTTTTCCCTGGTCGGGGCGGTATCGGTCGACGAAGACGCTCTTTTCCTTCGTACCCTCCGCCAGACTCTGCCGGACGCCGTTCTGATCGGCAGCGGCGACGTTCTCATCGAGCACGGGCGGCAATGGGTCGAGCGGGACCTGCTGGACGCGGCCTGTCTGGACTTCGCATCTCCCTCGCCGGTCCGCTACGCCGACGGCGAAAGGGAAGGCCTGGACGATCTGATATACCGCGACGGCGAAGAAGTCCTCGCCGGCGGGCGCAATCCGAACCAGAATGTTTCCGCCGGCCGGCCGCCGCACGAACTTTTCCTTTCAATCCCCTACCGGTTCCCTTTCGCCCGCAAACGACCGTTCGCCAGTCTGCTTACCGATTACGGCTGTCCCTTCCGCTGCACCTTCTGCGTCATGGCCGGGCTCCATTATCACCGCCGCCCCTTGGGCGAGGTGGCGGCGGAATTGGACGGACTGCGAAAAGCCGGAATCAGGGAATTCATCCTCTGGGACCAGACCTTCGCCGTCGACCGCAAACGGGGGATGGAGTTCCTCGGCCTGTTGCCGGAAGGGAAGGAGCAATTCGGATGGACCTGCCTCGTCCGCCCCGACCGCATCGACCGGGAACTCGCCTTGACGATGGCCGCGAAGGGCTGTCATACGGTGATCATGGGTGTCGAGACGGCGAAAGCGGAAACCCTCGTCGGCATCAAGAAGGACTTCACCAGCAAAGAGGTCCGTGAAGCTTTCGCCCTTTGCCGGCAAGCCGGACTCGAAACCGTTGCCACGGTGATCGTCGGTCTGCCGGGCGAAAACGAAAGGGATGTCATGGCGACCATGGATTTCATTCGCGAAATCGATCCCGATTACCTTTCCGTGCACACCGCCATTCCCCGGCAGGGAACCGACTTGAGGGCCGGGATGATAGAAGACGGACTGATATCCCAATCCCTGGCCAACATGGACCAGAGCGGAGAGGCGACGGCCGTGTCGAGCGATACCCTGGACGCCGAAACCATCCTGGCGCTGCGCCGCGAGTTCAACCTGCGATTTCACCTGCGGCCCGGCTATCTCATGCGGACCTTCATCCGGCGATTGCGCCACCCGCTGTTGTTCCTGGAACAGCTTCGCCACGGTCTGGTGCTGCTCGGCCGAAACGTTTGATGGCCGCGGACAAGGGAGCATCATGAGCTTTCTCGGGTACTTCATGCCCGGCGCCGAGCAAATTCCAGGTTTGTTCGCCGTTGTGGCGACAATGACCGTTTTCGCGGTTGTTGGCGGCGCCGTCGGCGGACAGCGGCGCTTCGCTCCGGCGGATGTCTTCGTTGGTTGGGGGGTTGCGGCCGGGGTTTTCATTGTCGGCGGCGTCTTTGGGCCGGTGCCGTTCACCTGGCTTGCTTACGGACTGTGGGCGGCGGCGATTCCCTCGGCCGTTCAACTGTGGCGGCGGTATCGGCGTGACGCCGCCGTTCCGGCCGCCGGCGGGGTTGTTTGGCGAATCCTCGCGCTGGCCCTGCCGTTGCTTTTCCTGGCCACGGCGATGAAGGCTTCCCAATGGGACGAATTCTCCCAGTGGTTGCCCAATGCCCAATACATTTTCCGTTATGACGGCTTTCCCGGCGGCGGCATGCCGGCCATTTCGTCCGCCTATCCGGCTTATCCTTACGGCCTGCCGTTGATCACCTATCTCGCCTCGAAGATGACAGGCGCCTTCATAGAGAACGGCGGTGCGCTGGCGAACCTGTTCTTGCTCCTGCTTTTTGCGCCG
>JAUXMA010000255.1 GCA_030623425.1 Rhodospirillaceae bacterium | reverse complement strand
TTAATTCGGTGACAGCATACTAATTTCCAAGCCTTGCCATTTGCAATCAAGCGGAAAGGTGGAAATTAGTATGCTGTCACCGAATTAAATTAAGGCCGGCGGAGGCACCCTCGCGGCAAGGCGGGCTGATTTCCCCGCTAATCGACGGAAATATCCCGTGCGCCGTTGGCGGCGGGTCCGTTTGGCCTCCGCTTGAGCCCCGGTCGTGCCCCGTTTAAAGCGGGAAAGCTCCTTGAAGTTCAACGAAATCCCCGGCACAAAGGTTGCAAACATTGCAAAAGTTGCAAACGTCGGGCCTCGCAAGCAAAAGGGGGAAGGACCATGCCCAATCTGGCGGACCTGCCTTGGGTCGATATGATCGGCTATTCGGGCGGCGCCCTCACCGTCTGGGGGATGTTCCGCAAAACCATGATCCCGTTGCGCCTGGGCGCCATCGGCGGCAACGTCGCTTTCCTTTTTTTCGGCCTGCTGGCGCCCAGCTATCCGACCTTGATCACGCACGCCGTCTTGTTGCCGCTCAATACCATCAGAATGTTCCAAATGATGCGCCTGGTCAGGGAAATCCGCGAATCTTCCGGCCAAGACAACAGCCTGGAGCCGTTGTTGCCGTTCATGCGCCGGGAACAGGCGAAAGCCGGAACGGTGCTTTTCCGCAAGGACGACCGGCCGGACCGGATGATCGTCATCCATTCCGGGACGGTGCTCTTGGAGGAACTCGGCATCCGTTGCGGCGAAAGCGACGTGCTGGGCGAGATCGGCGCCTTCACCCCCGACAACCACCGCACCTGCACGGCGGTCTGCGAGACGGACTGCGTACTTTTTACCTTGTCGAACGAGGCGATGGTGCAGCTCTATTACCAGAATCCGCGCTTCGGGATGTTCATCGTCCGCATCATCGTGCAGAGACTGCTGAAGAACTGGCGGGACGCCAACGCCGCCACCAAACCAATGCCGATGTGACCCCTCTCGCGCGCTGGGGTTTTACGGCGCGGCTCTTTCATCCGCTCCTGTCCGTTGGCGGGGGCGCCAATGACGAATTAAGTATGCTGTCACCGAATTCAATGGTTCTCGGCGAGGATCTCGGCGCGGGCGATCTTGATCAGCTCGCCCATCTTCCGGCGCAGCTGGTCTTCGTCGACGGCAACGCCTTTCTCGGTGAAATCCTTCATCACCTTGCGGACAACGTCGTCGGGCCCCGGTTCCTCCATGTCCGCGGCGATGACGTCCATGGCGTAGGCTTCGGCGGCATCGCCGCTCAAGGCCATTTTTTCGGCGGCCCATAACCCCAAGAGCTTGTTGCGGCGCGCTTCCGCCTTGAATTCGAGTTCAAATTTGATGGCGTGGCCCCCTTCTTGGGCGCGACTGCGTTTTTCGATAACCATGCTGTGTTTTCTCCTTGAATTCTTCTCGTCTTGGCGCCGGTGCCGTGTCCAGAGGAAAAGAATTAAACCGCCACGTCGGCGATAGCAAGAAACGGCGGCCGGGAAAATCCCGGCGGCGCGTCCTTTACCCTTGATGGCGGAGACAAGATTTTCGGGCATGCAACGATGCCGATCCTGTATCAATAATCTCAAGGCTGGAGAGACGAAGACGCGGGCGGGCGTCCATGTCCCCCAAGGAGTGTTGAAAATGTTGATTGGTGTTCCCAAGGAAAACAAAACCCATGAATACCGGGTCGGCATGACGCCGGCCAGCATCCACGAAGCCGTCGTCCATGGCCACTCGGCCATCGTCGAGACGGGCGCCGGCGCCGGCATCGGCTGCTCGGACGCCGACTATCGAGCCGCCGGCGCCGCCATCGCCGAGGACGCCCAGCAAGTCTTCGCCAAGGCCGAGCTGGTCGTCAAGGTCAAGGAACCGCGGGCGGCGGAGCGCCGGATGCTCGGGCAAGGGCAGATTCTCTTCGCCTATCTGCATCTCGCCCCCGACCCGGAACAGACCAAGGACCTGATCGACAGCGGCGCCGTCTGCATCGCCTATGAAACCGTCACCGATCAACTGGGCGGGCTGCCGCTGCTGGCGCCCATGTCGCAGGTCGCCGGGCGGATGTCGATTCAGGCCGGCGCCCATTGCCTGGAGAGGGAAAACGGCGGCAAGGGGATTTTACTGGGCGGCGTCCCCGGCGTGCCGGCGGCCAACGTCGTCGTCATCGGCGGCGGCGTCGTCGGCGAGAACGCCATCTACATGGCGCTCGGCATGGCCGCCCATGTCACCGTCCTCGACCGCGACATCGACACCCTGCGCCATTTGGCCCGCCACTTCGGCCCGGCCTTGACCACCGTCTATTCGACTCGGAAAGTGCTCGACGACTATGTGGTCCCGGCCGATCTCGTCATCGGCGCGGTGCTGGTGGCGGGGCACGAGGCGCCGAAATTGGTGAGCGCCGAAATGATCGGCAAAATGGCTCCGGGTTCGGTGCTGGTCGATGTCGCCATCGACCAGGGAGGCTGCTCGGAGACCTCCCGTCCGACGACCCACGCCGAGCCCACCTACATCGTCGACGGGGTTGTCCATTATTGCGTCGCCAACATGCCGGGCGCGGTGCCGCGCACCTCCACTTTCGCGCTCAACAACGTCACGTTTCCTTACATCCTGGCGCTTGCCGACAAAGGCTACAAGCGGGCGCTGATCGAGAACCCGCGCTTCCGCGACGGCCTCAACGTCTGCGCCGGCCAAGTCACCAACAAGGCCGTCGCCGGTGATCTGGGTTATGATCACACCGACCCGCTGACGGCCCTTTCCGCCTAGCAGGCTGCTTAGAAACGCGCCGACTCCCGGTATTTGATCTGGTTTTGCGGGGTTTCAGTCGTTCGGAGTAGGGTTCGAAGCCCTTTTTCAGGGTCATTTTTGGCTGAAACTTCGCTTTTTGGGCCTTTTAGGCGGACTCCGGGCGTTGTCATGGCGGCATCTCCGCCAACAGTTTTGGCAACCGGACGAGGTTGTAGGCGGCGAGCGCCAGGGTGAAGGAAGCATCGACCCGTTGCCGTCCCCGGAACTTGGTCTTGTCCTGGCCGCCCTGGACCTTGACCCAACCGAAAATCTCCTCGATCCGCTTTCGGATACGCTGGCTGATCCGATAGCTCGCATGACGCGTCGTGCGTCCGTCGACCTTGGTCTTGCGCCGCTTACCGGTCACCGAAGCCGCATTATGGACATCCCCGCCGGACTGTCGATTGCACAGGGGATTGGCGGGGGCATGGGGATTTTCCAGCTTCTTTTCCTTGACTTCCATCGGCGGCTCGAAAGTTTCCGTTAAGGATTTGTCCCATATTATTGATTCTCTTGCGGGAATCATAATTCACCAGCTTTGTCCCAGGG
>JAUXMA010000016.1 GCA_030623425.1 Rhodospirillaceae bacterium | reverse complement strand
CCGCCGAGTACAAGGATGTGGCGGCATTCTCGATCCTGGTTTTGGTTCTGATCTTCCGGCCCACGGGCTTATTGGGAACACCCGACGTTGAAAAGGTCTGAAACCGTGGCGGCGGACGACCGTTCCGGCATGCTAAAAGAGGCCGGCCTGGCCGCTCTCGTGGCCTTCGCCCTGGCTTTCGGCCTGGTCGGTTTCAAGACCGAGGACGTTCCCGGAGGGCTGGCTATCGTGCTCCGCTTCGGGGACGTGGCGATGATCGCCGGGCTCGCCTTCGTGGGGCGTCTGGCCCTGGCGCTGCTCCGTCGGGGGCGGCCGCGTCCGGCGTTGTCGATGGCCCTTCCCTTCGCCATTGTCATGCTGATTTTGTTGCTGGCGGAGGAGGTTCCCTTGCCCGCCGCCGATTGGGGACGGTTTCTGCCTTTCGCCAGTCCGGTCGTCAACTGGCTGATCTTTATCGCCGCCTTCGCCATCGCCGGCCGCGCCGGATGGACCCTGTGGTGCGAAAGCGCGGCGCCGGGCACCGAAGAGCGCCACCGGATCATGGGCCGGATCGGCGCCCGCGCGCGGCGGACGGCGCGGGTCTTGGGACCGATAATTTTTGTAGTCGCCCTGGTCCTGCCGTTGTTTCCGTTCGCCGACCGCCGCATCCTCGACATCGCCATCCTGGTCCTCACCTACATCATGCTCGGCTGGGGCCTGAACATCGTGGTCGGGTTGGCGGGCCTGCTGGATTTGGGTTACGTGGCTTTTTACGCCGTCGGCGCCTACAGCTACGCCCTTCTCGCCACGTATTTCGGCTTGGGATTCTGGATATGCCTGCCTTTCGCCGGCGTCATGGCCGCCTTCGCGGGCATACTTCTCGGTTTTCCGGTACTCAGGCTGCGCGGCGACTACCTGGCCATCGTCACCCTCGGATTCGGCGAGATGGTCCGTATCATCCTCTTGAACTGGTACGAATTCACCAACGGACCGGACGGTATTTCCGGCATTCCGCGGCCGACCTTTTTCGGCCTTGCCTTCCAGCGAACGGCGCCGGAAGGCGTCGAAACCTTTCATAGCTTCTTCGGACTGGCCTATTCGCCGATCGACCGGATCATCTTTCTTTACTACCTGATCCTGATTCTCGCCCTGATCACCAACCTTTTCACCCTGCGCATCCGCAAACTGCCGGTCGGGCGCGCCTGGGAGGCGCTCCGCGAGGACGAAATCGCCTCCCGGTCGCTGGGCATCAATCCCCGCAACACCAAGCTGACGGCCTTCGCCATCGGCGCCATGTTCGCCGGTTTCGGAGGCTCGTTCTTCGCCACCCGGCAAGGATTCATCAGCCCGGAAAGTTTCACCTTCATCGAATCGGCGGTGATCCTGTCGATCGTCGTGCTCGGCGGTTTCGGCAGTCAGATCGGGGTCGTGCTGGCGGCGGTTTTGCTGATCGGGATGCCCGAATTCTTCCGCGAACTCCATCAATTCAGGATGCTCGCCTTCGGCGCCGCCATGGTCCTGATCATGGTCTGGCGGCCGGCCGGCCTTTTGGCCCATCGCGAACCGACCATCCGCCTTGACGGCGGCGGCCGATCAGCGGCGGCCGGCCAATGAACACGCCCTCGGCAATCGCCGGGGCGGCCGGCGGCAACGCCCAGAAACCGCTGCTGACGGTCGATCACCTGACGATGCGCTTCGGCGGCCTTGTCGCCATCGACGACGTTTCGTTCGTCGCCGGCAACGGCAAGATCACCGCCATCATCGGCCCCAACGGCGCCGGCAAGACGACGGTATTCAACTGCCTGACCGGTTTTTACCAACCGACGGTCGGCCGCTTGGCGCTGCACCACCCGAAGGGCGATTTCCTGCTCGAACGGATCGAAGGTTACCGCATCGCCCAGCAGGTGAATGTCGCCAGGACCTTTCAAAACATCCGCCTGTTTTCGCGCATGACGGTGCTGGAGAACCTGATCGTCGCCCAGCACAACACTCTGATGCGGGCGTCGGGCTACACCTTCTTTGGGCTGCTTGGGCTGAAGCGTTACCGCGCCGCCGAGAGCCAAGCGCTGGACCTTGCCCGCTATTGGCTGGACCGGGTCGGGCTCATCGGCAAGGCCGACTGGGAAGCCGGCAACCTTCCTTACGGGGACCAGAGGCGGCTGGAAGTGGTGCGGGCTATGTGCACGGAGCCGGTGCTGCTCTGCCTCGACGAGCCGGCGGCGGGGCTGAACCCGAGGGAATCGGCCGGCCTCAACGATCTGCTCGCCTTTATTCGCGACGAGCACAAGATCGGCCTCTTGCTGATCGAGCACGACATGAGCGTGGTCATGGGCATATCGGACCACATCGTCGTCCTCGATTATGGCCGCAAGATCTCGGACGGCGCGCCGGATTACGTGCGCAACGACCCGGCCGTGATCCGCGCCTACCTGGGCGAGGAGGAGGACGAGGAGTTGCCGCCGCTGGTCGCCGAGGACATCTCCGAGGGCCGTCAATCATGAGCTCGATGTTGCGGGTTTCCGGAATTCACACGTTCTACGGCAACGTCGAGGCCTTGAGGGGCGTCGATCTGGAGGTCAACAAGGGCGAGATCGTCACCCTCATCGGCGCCAACGGGGCCGGCAAGTCGACTCTGTTGATGACCGTCTGCGGCAACCCGCGCGCGGCCAGGGGGAGGGTGGTCTTCGACGGTGTCGACATCACCGGCATGGAGACCCATGCCATCGTCCGCCTGGGCATCGCCCAGGCGCCCGAAGGCCGGCGCATTTTTCCCCGCATGACGGTGATCGAGAATTTGCAAATGGGCGCCATCGCCAGCGATCCCGAGTATTTCGACGAGGATGTGGAAAGGATTTTCGGCCAGTTCCCGATTCTCAAGGAACGGCGCGACCAGCGCGGCGGCACCCTTTCCGGCGGCGAGCAGCAGATGCTGGCGATCGCCCGGGCGATGATGAGCCGGCCGCGGCTGTTGCTGCTGGACGAACCTTCCCTGGGCCTGGCGCCCAAGCTGGTCAAGCAGATCTTCGCGGTGATCAAGGAAATCAATGAACAACGCAATGTCACCGTGTTTTTGGTCGAGCAGAATGCCTACCATGCGCTTAAGCTGGCCGGGCGGGGCTACGTGATGGCCAACGGCCGCATTCTGTTGAGCGGCGCCAGCTCCGAACTGCTGGCCAACAAGCAAGTCCGCGCCGCTTACCTGGAAGGCGGCCATTAGAGCACGGCAAGGAAAAGAATCATGGAACAGGCGCTGGGGACCACGGCCAACGGCTTTTTCATCATTACCGCCGCCGTCATGGGATTTGCCGCTTACATGACTGGCCAGGCGCTCGCCAAAACATGGCGCCCGTTGTCGCGGCTTTTCGTCTATTGCGCGCTGCTCGGCCTTGCCGACCGCTTCCTCGTCTTTGCCCTGTTCGAGGGGACGTTGCTGTCGCTGGCCGGGTATCTGTTCGACACCTCGCTTTTGTCCGCTATCGCCCTGTTCGCGTTCCAGCGCACCCGGGTCCGAAAGATGGTCACCCAGTATCCTTGGCTTTACGAGCGGGCCGGTCTGTTCGCTTGGCGCAAGAAGCAATAAAAGGTACGTTGGCAAGGACCGCCGGCGGGGCGCGGATAACGGGGATGGAGAGTTTCGGCATGCGTAACTTGAAAAAATTGCTGGTAATCGTGGCCGCTTTGCTGGCGGGCGTCGCCTCGGCAAAGGCGGACATCACCATCGCCGTCGCCGGGCCGATGACCGGCCAATACGCCACCTTCGGCGAGCAGTTCCGGCGCGGCGCCAGGATGGCCGTCGTCGACATCAATGCCGCCGGCGGCGTACTCGGCCAGAAACTCAAGTTGATCATCGAAGACGACGCCTGCGACCCCAAACAGGCGGTCGCCGTCGCCAACAAGTTGGTCAGCGACGGCGTCGCCTTCGTCGCCGGACATTTCTGCTCCGGCTCGTCGATTCCGGCGTCCCAGGTCTACACCGAGGAGAACATCCTGCAGATCTCGCCGGCCTCGACAAACCCCAAGCTCACCGAGGAAGGGGGCGATAACGTTTTCCGCACTTGCGGGCGCGACGACCAGCAGGGCGCCGTCGCCGGCAACTTCCTGGCCGACAGGTTCGCGGGCAAGAAGATCGCCATCCTCCACGACAAAACCGCCTATGGAAAAGGGCTGGCCGACGAGACTAAGAAGCAGTTGAACAGACGCGGCGTCAAGGTGGCCATGTACGAGGCCTACACCGCCGGCGAAAAGGACTATTCGGCCCTGATCAGCAAAATGAAGGCCGCCGGCATCGCTGTCTTTTATCTCGGCGGCTATCACACCGAGGCCGGCCTGATGATCCGTCAAGCCCGCCAGCAGGGCTTCGGGGCGCAGCTGGTTGCCGGCGACGCCCTGGTCACCGACGAGTTCTGGAAAATTACCGGCAAGGCCGGCGAAGGGACCCTCATGACCTTCAGCCCCGACCCGCGCAAGAATCCCATCGCCGCGCCCGTGGTCAAGAATTTCCGCGCCGCCGGCTACGACCCGGAGGGCTATACCCTTTACACCTACGGCGCCATCCAGGTTTGGGCCATGGCGGCGGAAAAAGCCGCGTCCACGGACACCGGCAAGGTGATCGCGGCGCTCCGCGAGTTCAAGTTCGATACCGTGCTCGGCAACATTGGCTTCGATATGAAAGGCGACGTGACGGCGCCCGGTTACGTGTTCTACGAATGGAAGAACGGCACTTACGACTACGCCAAGTAATACCAACGCTCCTCATTCCCGACCCCAGGTGAGCACCATTATCGGCGCATCCTGGATAGCCAGCCGTCACGCCGATGACATGGGCATGAAAAAAGACACCCTCTTGCTGAATTCGGGCCGCAAGCCGGAAGATCACCACGGCATCGTCAACCCGCCGGTCTACCATGCCTCGACGATCATCCGCGCCAGCGTGGAAGCTTACGAAAAGGCCGAGAATACCCCCTTCGATGGCGTCTACTATGGACTTCACGGAACCCCCACCACCTTTGCTTTCGAAGAGGCGGTGGCGTCCCTCGAAGACGGTTATCGCGCCGTCGCCACCTGCTCCGGGCTGGCCGCCATCGCCGGCGCGCTGCTGGCTTTCCTCAAAGCGGGGGATCGTCTGCTGATGGTGGACGCCGCCTACTCTCCGACCCGCAGGCTGTGCGACGGCCTGCTCGCCGGATTCGGCATCGAAACCACCTATTACGATCCCCTGATCGGCGATGGCATCGCCGATCTTTTGCGAAAGGAAACGGCGGCGGTCTTCGTCGAATCGCCCGGCTCGCTCACCTTCGAGGTCCAGGACGTCGCCGCCATCGCCAAGGCCGCGCACGACGCGGGAGCGACCGTTATCATGGACAACACCTGGAGCGCCGGGCTCTACTTCGCTCCCTTCGACCACGGTGTCGACGTCTCCATTCAGGCCGCCACCAAGTACATCGGCGGCCATTCGGACCTGATCCTCGGGGCCATCACGGCGACGGAGGAGACGTTCGCCAGGGTGAAACGCACCTGCGTCTCCCTCGGCTATCACGCCGCTCCCGATGACTGTTACCTGGGGCTCCGGGGTCTGAGGACCCTGAGCACGCGGCTGGCCCGTCATCAGGAAACGGGATTGCATCTGGCACGCTGGCTGGCCCGGCGCCCGGAGGTTGACAGGATTCTCCACCCGGCCTTGCCGGGCTGTCCCGGCCATGAGGTTTGGAAGCGGGACTTCACGGGCGCCTGCGGCCTGTTCGGCTTGGTTCTCAAGGACTATTCAAGCGAGGCGGTGGCGGCCATGCTCGATGGGATGAAAGTTCTGGCCATCGGGGAAAGTTGGGGCGGATACGAAAGCCTGATCCTGCCCACGAAACCGGCAAGAAACCGTACGGCCGTCCCCTGGTCGGCAACGGCGCCAACTTTACGCATCCATGCCGGTCTGGAAGACCCGGAAGACCTGATCGACGACCTGGAAAAAGGCCTCGCCCGTCTCAACGGCGCCGCTTGACGGCGGATACCATCATCGACATCGCGAACAGAACCAACGCCGCCACGACGATGGCTGGCCCGGACGGAATGTCGAAAACCAACGACGCCCAAAGCCCCGAAGCCACGGCGAGAGCGCCGGCCACCGCCGCCATGGCGGCCATTTGTTCCGGCGTTGCCGCCAAGCTCCGGACGGCGGCGGCGGGAATGATCAGCAGCGAGGTCGCCAGCAAAACGCCCACCACCTTCATGGCGAGCGTCACCACAAGGGCCAGCAATACCATCAGCACCAGGCGCATGGCGGTCACCGGCACTCCCTCGACCATTGCCAGTTCCTCGTCGATAGCGGTGGCCAGCAACGGCCGCCACAGGCACGTCAGAACCACCACCACCGCCAGGCCGCCGCCGTAGACCCAGGCGATATCGGTCATGCTGACGGCGAGGATGTCGCCGAAAAGATAGGACATCGGATCGACTCCGGCGTCACTGTTCAAGGCCAGCCCGATCAGGCCCATGGCGAGAGCTCCGTGAGAGAGGATGCCGAGGAGGGTATCGCTGGCCAAGCGTTGATTCCGCTGCAAGACGATCAGCATGACGGCGACCCCGAAACAGACGGCGATGACGCCGATGTCGGCGCCGATTCCGGCGACATACCCCAAGGTCACGCCGAGCAGGGCGGCATGGGCCAGGGTGTCGCCGAAATAGGCCATCCGCCGCCAAATCACGAACGATCCCAGGGGAGCGGCGACAACGGCGACGCCGAGGCCGCCGATCAGGGCGCGCAGGAGGAAATCATCCATGCCGCCGCGACTCCGCCGGCGCTTGCTCGCCATCTTCCGGCAAAGGGACGATGCTGCCGTCGGCTTCATGGCGATGATCGTGGCGATGACGGTATAACGCCAGAGCCTCGGCCGCCGGCTCCCCAAAAAGGGCCGCGTAGGCCGGATCGCGGATCACCGCTTCGGGGCTTCCGGCGCAGCAGACGTGCTGGTTGAGGCAGACCACCCGGTCGGTCGCCGCCATGACGAGATGCAGGTCGTGGGAGACCAGGAACACGCCGCAGCCTCTTTCGGCGCGGATGCGGCCGATCAAGCGATAGAGATCGGCTTGGCCGCCGACATCGACGCCTTGCACCGGTTCGTCGAGAACCAGAAGGTCGGGATCGCGCAACAGGGCGCGGGCCAGCATCACCCGTTGCAACTCGCCGCCGGAAATGACCTGCATGGGGGCATCCATGATGCCGCCGGCGCCGACTTCGGCAAGAACCGCCGCTCGCCGTTGCCGGGTGCCGCCGCGCCGGGCGGCGAGGGCGAGGAAGCGGTCCACCGTCAGCGGCAGGGAGGGCTCCAGGGACAGCCGCTGCGGCATGTAGCCGATGCGGATCCCGGGACGGCGGAAGACGCCGCCGCCGTCGGGCTTGACGAGGCCGAGAAGCACCCTGACGAAAATGGTTTTGCCGGCGCCGTTGGGGCCGATCAAGGTGACGATCTCGCCGTCGTTGACGCGGGCGGCGGCGGCTTGCAAAATGACCCTGCCGCCGAGGGCAAGATCGATGCCGGTCGCCTCGATGAGAGCTTCGCCTTGCGATGCCGCTTCATCCATTGGCGGCGCTCCTCTCCGCCTGTTGACAAAAGGGACACAAACCTTCCACTTCGATGGTCCTTTTGGCGACCGCGAAGCCGGCTTCGGCGGCGCCGTCGCGGACCGCCTCGTCGATGCGTTTATCGTTGATTTCCGCGGCCAAGCCGCAATTGCCGCAAATCAGGAACTGACCGGCATGGATGACCTCCGGAACGCTGCATCCAACGTAGGAATTGAGGCTTTCGAGGCGGTGAATCAACCCCTGTTCGAGGAGGAAATCGAGAGCCCTGTATACGGTCGGCGGTTGGGCGCCGCCGTGCCGGCGGCGCAAGGCCTCGAGGATATGGTAGGCGCCTTGGGGTTTGTGCCCGGCCCAAACGATTTCAAAAACCCGCCGCCTGAGGTCGGTCAGGCGCGCCCCGCGTTTCTTGCAGATGGCCGCCGCCTTGTTAAGCGCCCGATTCATGCAGAGCCGGTGATCATGGTTGCGCGGCGGAAAGGCCCCGCCGCGGCGCCGCCGGTTTTTCATTTTCCGCTTTCCACTTCGCCAAGCCGGCGCTTTCCGAGCCTCTTGCCGAAATCGCCATTCAGTAAAGAATTGATACATTATAACATAACATACAAACGGCCGGCTATCACCCTTTTCCGCCGCCGGGGCATCGCAGGAAATTAGGTGACAGCATACTAATTTCATCTTTCCGCTCGATTGCAAATGGCAAGGCTTCGAAATTAGTATGCTGTCACCTAATTTCCTGCGATAAGAGTTGACAGCCAGCCCGCGAAAGCCGATTTAAAAATACATCGCGAAGGGGGAAAAAAGCGGCATGAACGAAGACAGGGGCAGGACAGATTCCTTGGCCGCGGCGGTGCCGGCGGTGTTGGACGCCATCGCTTTCAACGCCGACGGACTGGTTGCCGCCATCGCTCAGCAGTTCGACACCGGCGAGGTGTTGATGATGGCCTGGATGAACGCCGAATCGATCACCGAGACCTTGCGCACCGGGCGGGTCTGTTACTGGTCGCGTTCGCGCCGCGGGTTGTGGCGCAAGGGGGAAACGTCGGGCCAGGCGCAGACCCTCAAGGACTTCCGCTGGGACTGCGACAGCGATACGGTTCTTCTCCTAGTAGACCAGCGGGGCGTCGCTTGCCATACCGGCCGGCGAAACTGCTTTTTCAACGCCATCCGCGACGGCAAGCCCGCCGTCATCGCCGAAGTCGAGGTCGACCCCGAAAAGCTTTACGGCTGAAAGGGCGGGGTCTCTATTAACGCAGGTTGGTATAAGGCCAAGGTCATTGTTCCGTGGGGGCGATCTTTGGGCTCAGCCGCGGCGACCCGGACTTGGAATAGCCGACGATGATGCAACCGTCGCCGAGGTTGTAGATCTGCCACCATTTGACGATTTGGAAGTTCCCGGGGCGGATCTTAAGGAAGTTGGCGTTGTTGGCATCGACGGTCTGAAAGGCGCCGCGGCCTTGCCGGTCCGGCTTGATATGAAAGGCGCCCTCATTGGCGATGTCCAGCATGGACCCGCCGCAAACGAAAACGTACTTTTTGTGATGGGCCGTCTTCTTCATCACGCCCACGGCCTTGGCGAATAAAACGCAACGCTTGATGATATCCTCTTTCGTGGCATGCCTGGGAATGCCGAGCAGTTCCGGGAGAGTGATATCCGAGCTTCCTCCGTAATCGGCGACCATGTTCTCGCAATTCTTATAATCGACGGCCTTGAACCTTTCACTGATCGCCCTTTCCGCCAGGCTGATAGCCTCCTGTTTCAGGGCCGTTTCCAACTCGGTCATGCCGGCCTTGTCGATTACGGAGGCGACGGTATAGGCATACCAAAGCAGCAGGGGAACGGCGAGCACACCGAAGACCCAGTACGCCCTTTTCTTCGTTTTCGAACGCAAAAAGCCCTTCTTCTTCTCTTTTTTTTCCTCGGGATTATCCTCGGATTTTTTCCCGGCCATTTCCGATCATCGGGAATTCCTTGCCTTCATCCTTGCGGCGCCGTTTTCTTCAATCAAATACAAGGAAATCAACATGACAAGGCAAGGAGGTTCCCGTCCCTTACCGCCGCTGTTCATTCAGAACTTTGATATAGATGATAGAGGGTGAAAGAATAGTTAATTACAATATCAGAGATTCCGCAATTTCCATCCCCGTCCGTTGCAGGGGGCGCGAATTACGAATTAAGTATACTGTCACCGAGTTTCCGGGATGATCCGTTCGGCCGGCAAACGCAGGATGACGGTGGTGCCGGCGCTGCTGTCGGTGACGGTGACAATCATCGACCCGTCGTCGCCCAAGCGGGCAGCCAGCATAGGGAGTGAACTTGACGGCATTCGACAGCAGGTTGGGAGAATCCGCTTTACCTTGCGCTTATCGGCGAAAGTCGGCCCTTGCCGGCGGGTGTTTTCCGTCTCATCTTTCCAGCACGGGAAACGGCAATGACTGGCGGACAGGCTCGAAAAACAATGCCCGACGGAAGCGAAGCGGCGGTCATCAGGGTTTTAGACGGCATCGGCCAGGTGCCGGCGGAGGCGTGGGACGCCTGCGCCGGCACTACTCTCTTGAGCCACGCGTTCTTGAGCGCGCTTGAGGACAGCGGCTCGGCGACGGCCGAAACCGGCTGGATGCCCCAGCACCTCGTCGTCGAGAACGAGGACGGCCGGGTCCTGGCCGCCGCTCCCCTTTACCTGAAGAGCCATTCCTACGGCGAGTACGTTTTCGACTGGGACTGGGCCGAGGCCCACGAAAGGGCCGGCGGGCGCTACTATCCGAAACTGCTCTCGGCGGTGCCGTTCACGCCGGCCACCGGGCGGCGCCTGCTGGTGCCGCCGGGCGCTCCGCCGGCTCTCGCCGACAGTCTCGCCGCCGCCATGGTGCGGCTGACCGAACGCTTGGCCCTTTCCTCCTTGCACGTGGTCTTCCCGACGGAGAGCGAATGGCGCCGTTTCGGCGCCGCCGGCTTCCTGCTCCGCACCGGCCAGCAGTTCCACTGGCAAAACCGTGGCTACCGCAATTTCGACGAGTTCCTTTCGGCGCTTTCCTCGCGCAAGCGCAAGGCCATCCGCAAGGAACGCCGCGCCGCCGCCGGACACGGAGTCGGTTTTTCCATCCTCACCGGCGCCGATATCGAGGAAAAACACTGGGACGCCTTCCATGGCTTCTACCGCCACACCGCCGAGCGCAAATGGGGCAGCCCCTACCTGACGCGGGAATTCTTCTTCCGCCTGGGCGAAACCATGGCCGCCAACGTCGTGCTGGTAATGGCCGATGCCGCCGGCCGCTTCGTCGGCGGCGCCCTCAATTTGCTCGCCGCCGACACCCTTTACGGCCGCTACTGGGGGGCGACGGAAGCCTACAAGTTTCTTCACTTCGAGGCTTGTTATTACCAAGCCATCGACTTCGCCATCGAACACCGCCTCGAACGGGTCGAGGCCGGCGCCCAGGGTCCGCACAAGCTCCAGCGCGGCTATTTGCCGCGCCGGACCTACAGCGCCCATTGGATCAGGGACGCCGCCTTGCGGGAAGCCGTCAGGCGATACCTCGACGTCGAACGGGCCGAGATCGAAACGGAAATGCGGATGCTGTCGGCGCGTTCCCCGTTCCGCTCTACTTCAATAAGTTAGAGCGAGGCGTGAACGGCTTTTTAACCTTTGCCGGGTTAGGATGCCGGCATGTCCAGCGTCAAATTGTTTCCAGCCGCCGTCTTCGGGCTTGCCGTCTGCGTCCTTGCCCTCGCCTGGTCATCGCCGGCGGCGGGCATGCGTTTGAACAAATGCACGCAGCTCGTCCATAAAAGAGGCGGCAAGGTCCTGCTCAATCGCTGCTCGTCCTGCCGGGTCGTCCGCGTCGAACGCAACCGTCCGAGCGACGCGGCGCCGGTCTACCGGACGGTGACCATGCCGAAAAACTCCCGCATCTCGCTTTCCTACCGCGGGCCGGGGCGAACGCGCATCATGTCCGATACCCCATGCGCCGGAAAGAGCGGCGGCGTGCTGCCCACCAACAAACCGGCGTCGGGCTCCTGCATACGCTTTCAGAAGAAACGCGACGGCGGCCTGATCATGGTCAATTCCTGCGCCGCCTGTAAGACCGTGGTCGTCGAGCGGACTGCAAGGACCGGCGAGCGCTCTCACCAGGCCTTTTCGATCGCGCCTAAAACCTATGTTCCGGTGCCTTCGCAAGGCGCCGCCCTGGCCAGGGTCGTTTCCGAAAAATCCTGCCGCCAACCGCGCAGTGCCATGGCCAGCCAGGCATACGGGAGCCTGAAGCAAGACGCAGGCAAAGCCCTCAAGAAAGCCCTCGAGGGCGGCGCGGGAAATTCGGTGACGGCATACTAATTTCCGCCTTTCCGCTTGATTGCAAATGGCAAGGCTTTTTGGCCCATGCCAAAT
>JAUXMA010000284.1 GCA_030623425.1 Rhodospirillaceae bacterium | reverse complement strand
TTGAGGGGAGGCGGGTTGCACGGATTGATTTCCTCCGCCGCAACGTCAAGAGCGCTCATCGACAGGTAGAAAACCGAAAAAATAACCAAAATCTGATTTTTCATGACACCACCTTTGTTCCGTGCTCATGAAAGCTAGCAGAAAAAAACGGCGCCGCCAATTCCCAGCCGGCGCCGGCCAGCAGGGCGGCCAGTATAAGCAACGCCAGGGCGCCAAATGGGCGGTCTTGAAAGAAAATATTCGGCGGCGTTGTTGTTAAACAATACGCCGGCATGTTTCCTCCTGCTTCCCTCGGCCGGAGGCGGGGATCAGTACATTATGGCAACCAAGTCCCCGCGCCGCGGCGGCTCTATTTCCAGGGGCCGGAAGGTGCCATACGAGATCTTGTTTTCCACCCCGGTAACCTGAAGAACGCCTAGCGGCTTCTTGCGTATGGAAAGGACCTCGCTGGTCGTCGGGTCGGTAAGGCGCTTGACCACACGCTCGATCATGAACTTGTCGCCGTTCTTTATGCCGGCCCGGGCGCCGGCGTTGATGTACAGATGATCGCCGTCGAACTCGACGACCCGGCCGGTCCAGGGGGTGTTCTGCACGCTGGAGGCGATCCTCCGCACCGCCCTCGAAACGACCGCCCGGGAAGCCACGCCCAGGGGCGTCTTGTTGAAATTGTTGGTGCCCATGTTGATGCCCCGGTAGCCCAGGGAAACATCAAAACCCGAGGACTCGATCGGCTGGTTTATGGTGTGGGTTTCGATAACCTGTCCGGTGGTGGTGTCGACAAGCCGCACGTCGATGGTGACATTGCCCGACGCCGTCTGAAGGGAAAGGGCGCCGCTGAGAAGGTTGCCGATGCCGCCGCCGGCGCCGCCGAGGCTGAACCCGCTTCCCTTGTCCTCGGCCCCGAACTCGGTCACCGAGCCGTAAACCAGATGCTGGACGCCGATTATCTTTCCTTGCGTCGGCCCGGTATTGGGGTTGGTCAGCCTGGAGGCCTTCAGTTCCTGTTCGGACAACACCTGCTGAAGGTTGGCGCGCTCGACGACAATGAACTGCCCGGACTCGATCAGCGCCGTGGTCATCATCGCCGACAGCCCGCCGCCGATGTCCCAGTTGCCGTACTTGGCGGTGAAAGCGCCGATTGCGTCGAACTTGCCGACGGAAATCGTCCGCTTCGGACCGCTGATCTTGGGCACCGAGCCGGAAAGGATCGTACCGGCGCCGGCCGGCCCGCCGCTATCCGCCACCTGGGTCCCTGCCGCCCTGGCCGAAGAGTTCGGCCTTGCCTCGCTTTGCGGTGTCTGGCAGCCGTAAACAGCGAGCGAGAATGCCATTACGGCGGGCAAGACAAACGCCGCCGGCGTCAAACTGGTGAATTGTCTTTGCATCGAGACTCAACCTCTCCTTCAAAAACTCCGCCCCCATATTCAAAGAGGGGGATTGGAAGCGCCATGGTGGCGCAATCAATGACGCGCTTTAGCGTATCGGCTTCCAGTTGCCGGTTTTCTTGTCGATTTGGTATTCCTCGACCACGGATCCGTCCGCCGTCGTCACCTGGGCAATGACCTTGTCGCCGTCATCCCTGACCGTGCCGACGGTCAGTCTCGGGTTGCCGGCCACCATCAGCCGGTACTCCAACAGCAGCCGAACCGATTTCCTGGTCGGCCCGCCGGGCCCGTACATTCCCGAAACCATGGCCGGCGCCAAGTCCAAGCCCGGCAGGGCGCGGGGCACCTGTCCGGAGGCCGCCGGATCGGACAGTTGCTGTATTATTGCCGCCAAACGGGCGATCTGTAGGCCGATTGTGTAAAAATCGATACCCCTCGCATGGCCGGTCGAATAGACGCTATCGTAGCCCAGGCGCGCGGCGGCGCTGTCCTTTGACTTTTCGCGCAGGGCGTTGGCCTTGTCATGCTTGCGCTCTTGGAAGGTCCTGGTGTCGGTTTCGCCGGCCAGGGCCGGAGAACTTCCAAGCCACAGCCCGGCGGAAAAAATCGCCACGGAAATTGCACTGAAACGAAAACGCCTGTCTTGTTTCATGGTCACCTCCCACAACGACGGCTTCAGCACTGAATGTGCGGGTTTCTTATACAAAGCGGCTTATTGAAGCATGTTGAAGCATGATATTTTGAACCAAAAACCGGTCATTTAAAACAGAAACTTTAGCTTTTCATGCAGTTCGGCTTACCCTTAACGGGGTTTCATTGCCTGATTCCTTAGTATTTTCCCTGTTATGGCGGCGCTTCGCCGCCCGCCTCGGGCGCGAACCGGGTTCTTTGACTTGCCGGCGAAAAGACGTGTAAACATCGCCTCGGTCAAGGAGCATGGAAGGCAATGGCTAAAAAGCAAGGCATTCACGAGGACTTGCACCGCGGTCACGAGGTGGCGGCGGGCTCGGAGCGGACCTTCGGCCTTGTCTTCGCCGCCGTCTTCGCCCTCATCGGCCTGTGGCCGCTGACGGGCGGCGCCCCGGCGCGGCCATGGGCCTTGGGACTGACGGCTGTTTTCATGCTTTTCGCCCTTGTCAGGCCGGTTGCGCTCAGGCCCCTGAACCTGCTCTGGCACCGGTTCGGGATGCTGCTTCATTGCATCGTCAGCCCCCTGGTCATGGGGGTATTGTTCTTCCTCACGGTGACCCCCTTGGCGCTGATCATGAGGATCGCGGGCAAGGACCCGCTCCGTCTCCGTTTCGACAGGCAGGCGAAGAGCTACTGGATCGAGCGCGACCCGCCCGGCCCCAATCCGGACTCCATGAAGAACCAGTTCTGAGCCGATCGAACCGGATTCTCGATGAGCGGGCGTTTCTCCATCCACGGGCGGCGAACGGTTTGCAAACGGCCTCTCGCCCACCGCAACGCCGTGATGCCGGCGCCGCGGAAACGCATCAGCCCCATGTACTGGGCCGCCACCTCGTCCAAATCGGAAACCGGGTTACCGATGTCGGTGATGCGGCCTTCTTCGTTAAGGCGCAGACTCTCGGCGTCGTTCGACGGGTATTCGAAGC
>JAUXMA010000017.1 GCA_030623425.1 Rhodospirillaceae bacterium | reverse complement strand
TCGAGTCCGGATTCCGGAAAAGCCAGGTCAAGGCCCTGCTCAAGGCCTTTCCCAGTCACAAGCTGTGGCCGGGAACGAACCTTTTTTTCGGCGGCGTCCACTCCGTGCGTTTCGATCCCCGGCAAGGGCGTTTCGAGGGCGCCGGCGACCCGCGCCGGGGCGGCGTCGCGCTGACGGTATAAGCATGTGAATTTCCGGCTGGTCAGTCCCGTTCATCGAGCCAGGCCATCTGGATGGCCTCGAGGATTTTTTCGTTGGACTTGTTGGGATCGTCGTCGAATTCAGGCAGGTCGCGGACCCACTTCCAGAGGTCGGTGAAACGCAGGTTGACCACGTCGGCATCGGCATGGGTACATTCCAGTTCGATGGCGATGTCGTGAACGTCGGTCCACTTGAGGCCCATGACCGCCTTGCCGATCCTATCCCACCATCATGTTGCGGGTCGCCGCCGGCAAGGTGACCACCAAGCCGTCCCGCTCCTTGGTGATCTTGATCTGGCAGCCGAGGCGCGAGGTGTGGGTCAGGCCGAAAGCCAGATCCAGCATGTCCTCTTCTTCCTCGCAGGCTTCGTCAAGCTGGCCGTACCAGTTCTCGTCGACGATCACATGGCAGGTGGAGCAGGCCAGAGACCCCTCGCAGGCGCCCTCCAGGTCGATGTCGTTCCTATGGGCGATCTCCATTACCGACAACCCTTCGGGAGCGTCCACCTCGTGGGGCGTTCCGTGGGGATCGATAAAGGTTATCCGCGGCATATGAGAGAACTCCTGGCAAACGGCCAATTCAAGAAACGGTGCTTTTCATTTACTCGTCCGAGACGGTCCCGGCAAGAGTTAAGCCGCCCCCTCTTCGGCGTCCTCGCCGCCGTCATCCAGCCGCTCGACGCTGACGCCCCTAAGCGCCGCCCGGATGCCCCGGTCCATGCGCCTTTCGGCAAAGGCAAGGGTGGCCGCCTCCAGGTCCTCGATCGCCTTGTCGATGGCGCCTCGGTCATCGCCCTTGACGGCAACATCGACCCGGGACATGGCTTTTTCGATCGCCGCCCGTTCGCCGCGTTCCAGCAGATCCCGGTCCGCCGCCAGCGCCGCCGCAATCGCGTTCAAGCTGCGGCCGGCCTCGACCCTGGCTTCGGCGAGCAGGCGCAAGGCCATGTCTTGCGATGCGTGGATCATGCTGTCGCGGAGCATCTTCGCCATCTCTTCCTCGCCGAGGCCATAGGACGGCTTGACCTCCACATGCGCTTCGACGCCGGTTGTCGCTTCCGTGGCGCCGACCGCCAACAGGCCGTCGGCGTCAACGGAAAAAGTCACCCGGACGCGCGCCGCGCCGGCGGTCATCGGCGGGATGCCGTCGAGCTCGAAACGGGCCAGCGAGCGGCATTGATCGACCATTTCGCGCTCGCCCTGGACGACGTGTATGGACATCGCCGTTTGGCCGTCCTGGTAGGTGGTGAACTCCTGGGCCTTGGCGACCGGAATGGGGGTGTTGCGGTGGATGATTTTCTCGCTCAAGCCGCCCATGGTTTCGATGCCGAGGGAAAGCGGGGTGACGTCCAGAAGCAGGGTATCGGAACCCGTGGTCAGGGCCTCGGCCTGCAAGGCGGCGCCCGCCGCCACCACTTCGTCGGGATTGATGTCGTCAAGGGGGGCCTGTCCAAAGATATCGCCGACGCGGCGGCGGACCAGAGGGACGCGGGTCGAACCGCCGACGAGGACCACACCCTGGATCTTGTCGGCGGTCAGGCCGGCATCTTCCAGGACGTCCCGGCACAGAGAAACGGTCCTCTCGACCAGCGGCGCGATCAGCGCCTCCAATTCGTCGCGGCCTAGACGATGGCGGGTCTGTTCGCCATTGACATCCAGCACCCAATCGCCTTCATCCTGATTGGTTAGACACTCCTTGGCCAGGCGGGCGGTCATCAGCGCCATCTTGGCTTCGCAACTGGTGAGTTTCGTGGCGCCCATCCGCTGCCCCCGCTGATGCAGGAAATGTTCGGCCACGGCGTGGTCGAAATCGTCGCCGCCGAGGGCTGCGTCACCGCCCGTCGCCAGCACCTGGAAGACGCCTTTTTCCAGCCTTAACAGGGAAATGTCGAACGTGCCGCCGCCCAGGTCGTAGACCGCATACAGCCCCTCCGCCTGCTTATCCAGGCCATAAGCCAAAGCCGCCGCCGTCGGTTCGTTGACCAGGCGCAGCACCTCGAGACCGGCCAGGCGGGCGGCGTCCTTGGTGGCGGCGCGGGCGGCATCGTCGAAATAGGCGGGCACGGTGACGACGGCGCGTTCGACCTTGCCGCCCAGGTGGCTTTCCGCCCGCTGTTTGAGCGCTTTCAGGATTTCGGCGGAGATTTCCACCGGGGTCAGCCGGTGCCCGGAGACGTTCAAGCGGACCATGCCGGTGGCGTCCTCGTCGGCGGGTTCGATATCGAATGGCAGGGCTCCAGCCAGGCTTTTCATGTCCTTGACGCCGCGGCCCATCAGCCGCTTGACGGAACCGATCACGTCTTCGGGCCTGTCGAGGAGCAAGTGCCTGGCGGCGGCGCCGACGACGGCCGAACGGTCGGCGGCATATGCCACCACCGAGGGAACCAAGGCTTTGCCGTCCCCGTCGCGGAGAATTTCCGGCTGGCCATCGCGGCTGACGGCGACGACGGAATTGGTGGTGCCGAGGTCGATACCGACGGCCAGCGCCGGTTCGCCCTCGTCGGGGCGGGGTGTTTCGCCCGGCTCGTGGATTTGAAGAAGTGCCGCCATCGGAAATAGTGCTCCGTCTTATCTATAAGGTACCCATACGACGGCCCTGCAAGGTTTCCGGCTAGGAGCCCACGGAGCCCACAAGCGGCGCGCGACGACGTCCGGAAGCCTTGTAAGGCCGCCCGAAGGGTCGTTTTTCCCGTTTCCTCGGCAGGAGGGGGGGCGCCGTCGATGCTGGCCGCATCGCCCAGCGCTCCCGACGCCCCGAGGGGACGGGAAAAACGATCGTATGGGTACCTTATAGATGAGACGGAACACTAACCGCCCGCTACTCTGGCCTTGGCCTGCCGGGTTTCCTCGGCGAGCTTTCTGAAGTATTTCAGGCGCGTGGTCAAACGACAGGCGCCCTCCAGGTCGTCGTCGGCGAACATGGACGAAAGTTGCCCGACACAGGTTTCGATATCGCCGGCGGCGCGGCGGGCGAGGGCGTCCACTTCGACGGCCGTTTTCGCCTTGGCCAGGGCCTCGCGCAATTCCAGGCTTTCCATCAACAGTTTCCGGTCGTTGACCAAGCAGCAGCCCTCTGGCAGCACCTCGGTGCCTTGCAGATGGATCAGATAGTCGGCCCGGCCGAGGTCGTCCTTGAGAACCTCGTAAGCCCGATTGAGGCTGGTCGCTTGGCTCTGGGAAAGCACCCGTTCGCGCGGCGTCTTGGTGGCGAACCGGTCCGGATGCAGATGGCGCTGCAAATCGAAGTAACGGTGGTCCAGCATCTTTTGGTCGACATCGAAAGACACCTCGAGCCCCAAGCGGGAGAAATGATCGAGCTGTCCCGGCGGTTGCACGGCCTCGCAGACGGGGCAGAACAAGACGCCGCTCTCTACCGGCCCTTTGCAGGACCAGCACACGATGATTCTAGAATCATTGGCGGGCCGGGATCGCGGAACCTGTTTCATCTGCGCCTGCATTTGCAATGCCTGTTGTTGGTGGAAAGGTGAAGATTGCCTGTTCGGCCGGCGGGAGGCCCGGGGACGCCTTATGGCAACAAGTCAGACGTGGAAGGATTCGCCGCAACCGCATCGGCCCTTTTCGTTGGGGTTGCGGAAGACGAAACCCGATTGCATCTCTTCTTCCACGTAGTCCATTTCCGTGCCGAGGATGAACAATGTCGCTTTGGGATCGATCAAGATGGTCACTCCCTTGTCCTTGAGCACTTCGTCCAAAGGGTCTTTCTGGTCGGCGAACTCAAGGGTATAGGACAAGCCCGAGCATCCCTTGGCGCGGATTCCGATGCGCACGCCGAGGCTGGGCTTGCCACGGCTGGCAAGCATGGCCTTGACCCGCTCGGCGGCGGTGTCGGTCAAGCTCATCGGTGGCGGACGGTCGTTCATAATACCCTCATGGCAAAGTCAAAGCGGCGCCCCAGGCCCTAGTGGTCCAAATCCGGCATATGGGCACCATATACCGGATTTGGACCATTAGCCCTCATTCAGCGGCTTTGATCTTCTTCTCGCCCGCCCCTTGTTTGACCTTGTAATCGGAAACGGCGGCCTTGATCGCATCCTCGGCCAGGACCGAGCAATGAATCTTCACCGGCGGCAGGGCCAGGTGTTGGGCGATCTCCGAGTTCTTGATCTCGGCGGCATCGTCGATCGACTTGCCCTTGACCCATTCCGTGATCAGGGAACTCGAGGCAATGGCCGAGCCGCAACCGAAGGTCTTGAACTTGGCATCCTCGATGATTCCATCCTCGCCGACCTTGATCTGCAGTTTCATCACGTCGCCGCACGCCGGCGCCCCTACCAGTCCGGTGCCGACGCCGTCGTCGTTCTTGTCCAAAGACCCTATATTGCGCGGGTTTTCATAATGGTCCAGGAGTTTTTTGCTGTATGCCATTTGTTGTTCTCCATCCTGTGCCGGATGCCAAGTCCGGAATGATCAAACCTCAGTGATCGGCCCATTCGATCGATTTCAAATCTATGCCCTCCTGCGCCATTTCCCAGAGCGGACTCATCTCGCGCAAGCGTTCGACTTCGCCGGCGATCCGCTCAACGGCGAAGTCGACGTCTTCCATGCTGGTAAAACGGCCGAAACCGATCCGCAGACTGGTATGAGCCAATTCCACGTCGACGCCGAGAGCTCTCAAAACGTAAGATGGCTCAAGCGACGCGGAGGTACAGGCGGAACCCGAGGAAACCGCCAATTCCTTGACGCCCATCATCAGGCCCTCGCCCTCGACAAAGGCGAAGCTGAAATTGAGGTTTCCGGGAATACGATGTTCGAGATCGCCGTTGAGATAAACCTCCGTGAGACGCCTGGTGATGGCTTCGTAAAAACGGTCGCGAAGCAACCGCAGCCGTTCGGTCTCGGCGCCCATTTCCTTTTCGGCGATGGCGCAGGCGGCGCCCAGACCGACGCATAGCGGGCTGGGAAGAGTTCCCGACCGCATCCCGCGCTCCTGGCCGCCGCCGTTGATCATGGCGACCAGGCGGACGCGCGGGCGGCGCCGCACGTAAAGGGCGCCGATGCCCATCGGACCATAGGTTTTGTGGCCCGATATGCTCATCAGGTCGATGTTCATGTCTTCGACATCGAGAGGAATCTTGCCGATGGCCTGAGCGCAGTCCGTATGGAAGAAGATCTTCCGCTGGCGGCAAAGGGCGCCGATTTCCTTGAGGGGCTGAATGACGCCGATCTCGTTGTTGACGCCCATGATCGAGACCAGCGAGGTGCTCTCGGTGAACGCCGCCTGCAAATCCCGCAAATCAATCAGCCCGTTCTTCCGCACCGGCAGATAGGTCACCTCGAAACCGTCTTGCTCCAGGTGGCGGCAGGTGTCGAGCACGCACTTGTGTTCGGTGAGGCAGGTGATGATGTGGTTTTTCTTTTCCTTGTAGAACAGCCCGACGCCCTTGAGCGCCAAGTTGTTGGATTCGGTGGCGCCGGAGGTGAAGATGACCTCCTTGGCGTTGGCGCCGATCAGGCTGGCAACCTGGGCGCGGGCCTTTGCCACCGCCTCCTCGGCTTCCCAGCCGAAGTGATGGTTGCGCGAATGGGGATTGCCGAACTTTTCAGTCCAGTAGGGCGCCATCGCCTCGACGACGCGGGGGTCTGTCGGCGTCGTCGCCTGATAATCAAGATAGAGAGGCGAATTCTTGTTCCAGCGGGGTTTGGCGGCGCCGTTACCGCCTTTGTTAGTGTTCTTGCCCATTGTTGTTCAACCCTTTTCCCAGGAATCAGTGCATCATGCCGCCGCCGCGGCGCGGACAGCGGCATCGGCGGTGGCGCGAACCGCCGTCCAGGTCCGGATAAAAGTCTCGATATCGTTTTCCGTGCTGGTCCAGCCCAGGCTCACCCGGATGGCGCAAACAGCCATCGCCTTGTCCACGCCCATGGCTTCGAGCACGTGGCTTATGGCGATCTTTCCGGACGAACAGGCCGAACCGGCGCTTACCGCCACGCCGGCAAGATCGAGGGCCATGACCTGGGTTTCGCCGGCCATTCCCGGAAGGGCGAAACAGCTGGTGTTGGGCAGGCGCTCGCTTGCCGCCCCGAAAATCCTGACGGCGGGGGCGAGATCGAGGATCCGGCGTTCCAATCCGTCGCGCCACCGAGCGAGACCGGCGAACTCCTCCAAGGCGGTCCGCGCCAGACGGGCGGCAACGCCAAAGCCGGCAATTCCGGGCAAGTTCTCGGTCCCGGCCCGGCGTCCCCGCTCCTGGCCGCCGCCGAAAGCGACGCCGGCCAGAGGGGCGCCATCGGCAACCGCCAAAGCGCCGGTGCCCGCCGGACCGCAGATTTTGTGGGCGGACAAGGACAGGTAGTCAAGGCCGAGCGCCATCATGTCAACAGGGATTTTTCCCGCTGCTTGCACCGCATCGCAATGAACCAGGGCGCCATGGCGATGGGCGATTTCGACGGCCGCCGCGACCGGCTGGACCACGCCGGTTTCGTTGTTGGCCAGCATCAGCGAAACAAGGGCCGGTCCGGTTTCATCCTCCAACAAGGATGCGAGCGCTTGCAGATCGATGACTCCATCGTCGTCAACGGGAACGATCTCCAGGTCCGCTCCGGCCCGCAACACGGAAGGATGCTCCACCGCCGAGACCAGGACGCGTAGACGGCCGGCCCCTCGGATGGCCAAGTTATTGGCCTCGGTGCCGCCGCTGGTAAAGACGATGCCCGCGGGAGACGCTCCCACCATGGCGGCAACCTCCTCGCGGGCGTCTTCGACGGCCTGACGGACCAAGCGGCCGTAACGGTGAACGGACGAGGCATTGCCGGTCAACGCGCATGCCGACGCCATGGCCTCGGCGGATTGCGGCCTGATCGGCGCGGATGCGTTATGATCCAGATAGACGATGCGTTCCATGACGGACGGCTCCGATCTAATCGCCTGGGGTCGGCTTACCCGGCCGCTACGTAAGTATCTTGCTTGTCGTTGCCGTGGTGAAGGCCGCTGGTTCCCAACAACCGACGCTCACAGATGTCGGCCAAGGATACGGAACTCAGGTAAAGGTATATCTGATTGCCCAACTCCTCCCAGAGATCGTGGGTTAGACAACGGGATTTGTCGGAATGGCATCCGGCGGAGAGGCCCGAATGACAGCGGGTCGCTTTGATGGGTTCGTCCACGGCCATGATAATATCCGAAACCCGCACTTCATCGGCGTCGCGGGACAAAAGATAACCTCCGCCCGGACCGCGCACACTGTTGACCAGACCGCCTTTCCTCAGCTTGCCGAACAACTGTTCCAGATAAGAAAGAGAAATTTCCTGGCGTTCGGCGACATCGGCGAGAGCAACCGGTTTGCCGTCGCAATGGCAGGCCAAATCGGCCATGGCCATCACGGCATATCGTCCTTTTGTACTCAGTTTCACGGGCCATCTCCTTCAACTGGCGCCACAAGGCCTAACGGCCTCTACCCGGTATTACGATCCTCCTCCGGAAATCACGACGGGCTTTTTGGCGTCATTTGTCGCGGATTTCCTGTCACTTATTTCATCGTCCGGCGAAAGGCTTTCCTCAAGGCGCCTCTCCAGGACATCGACTTTGTCCATGAGCGCTTCCACTTGCCCACGGAGGTTGGTGATAGTTTGCACCACCGGATCGGGACAGTCTCCCGCCGGTGTGCCGTAGGCGACAAAATTTTTCGCTTGCCGTCTATTCTTGGGCATGATCACACGGGCCGGGATGCCCACCGCCGTCACGCCCGGCGGAACATCCTTGGTGACAACGGCGTTGGCGCCGACGCGGGCGCCTTTGCCCACCGTGATCGGTCCCAACACCTGCGCGCCGGAGCCGATGATGGCGCCGTCCAGAACGGCCGGGTGGCGTTTCCGATTGATCTGTGATTTGGAATCCACCGACGGCGCAATGCCGCCCAGGGTGACGCCCTGATACATGGTGACGTCATCGCCGATGAGCGAGGTTTCCCCGATGACCACGCTGTTGCCGTGATCGATGACGAAGCGGCGGCCGATCTCGGCGCCAGGATGAATTTCAATGCCGGTCAGAAATTTGCCGAGCTGCGAAATCCACCGCGCCAGAAGGCGCCAGTTGCGTTTCCACAAGGGATGGGTAAGACGGTAAAACATCAAGGCATGGTAGCCCGGATAACAAAGCGCCACTTCCAAACGCGAGCGCGCCGCCGGGTCGCGGGCCAAAAATGAATCAATATCTTCCTGAAACCTCTTGAAAATCATCTCTTCTGCTATATCCTTATTACCGTATCCTTATTATCGTCATTACCGTCGCTCGGTGTTCTAAGAAATCTTGTCCTCCTCTCTTCCTCCCAAGGCGAAAAAAATTAACTTTTTTCATTGGCTATTTGGAATATAATATCACCTACCCTGCTGATCAAGATTAACCGGTAAAGGCCATTTTACTGCATTTTTTTTCCTGAGTTGAGTTGTCGGGAAAATCCACTCGACGACAGTAGGGCCATTAATCGAGAACCATGCCTGAAGTCATTTTCAACGGCCTTGTAGGTCGTCTCGAAGGTAGCTACCACCACTCCAAACGGCCCTCCGCGCCAATCGCTCTATTGCTGCATCCCCATCCGCAGTACGGCGGCACCATGAATAACAAGGTTGTTTATGCTTTGTACCAAAGCTTCGTGCGCCGAAATTTTTCCGTCTTGCGCTTCAATTTCCGCGGTGTCGGGCGTTCCCAGGGCCGTTTCGACAACGGCCAGGGAGAACTGAGCGACGCCGCCGCGGCCCTTGATTGGATGCAGGTCCACAATCCCAACGCCACCAACTGCTGGATCGGCGGATTTTCCTTTGGCGCTTGGATTTCCATGCAATTAATGATGCGCCGCCCGGAGATCAGCGGTTTCATTTCGGTGGCGCCGCCGGCCAGTCTTTACGATTTCTCGTTCCTGGCTCCTTGTCCCTCATCCGGCATTATCATCCACGGCGATGCCGATGAGATCATTCCCATCGCCTCGGTTGACAAACTCAATCAAAAAATCTCAAGCCAGAAAAACATTAGCATCGAATACCAAATCATCAAAGGCGGCGATCATTTCTTCGCCGATCAGATCGACATCCTCAACGGCCATATCGAAAATTACTTGAACAAAGTCCTGACCAAAGCGGCATAGGCGTTTTTTTCCCGTTTTTCAAGGCCGGTGCAGGCGGCCGCCGGTCAGCGGCCGGTTGACGCCGGTCGTCGCCGGCAGGCTCACCGGCAAACCGTAAAGGGAACGCACGGCAAGGAAACCAAACGCCTGGGCTTCCAGCACGTCGCCCTGCCAACCCACGGATTCGACCGGCTCCACGGGTGTCCGCAAAGCCTCCCGCAAGGCCGTCATCAGGGTTCGGTTGCGTCTGCCGCCACCGCAGACCAGCCATCGCTTCGGCGGCGTGGTGAAAAAAACCCGCGCCTTGGCCACGGCTTCCGCCGTCAACGCCGTCAGCGTCGCCGCCCCGTCGGCGGGGGAAAGAGTTGACAATCGGTCAAGCGAAAAATCATCCCGGTCCATGGACTTGGGCGGCGGACGGTGGAAATAGGCGTGATCCAGCAGTCCGGCCAGAATGTCCTTGTCCACCCGCCCGCCCAGAGCCAGACGGCCGCCCTCGTCCATCGGGCGTTGGATGGTTTTGGCGGTCCAATCGTCGATGAGGGCGTTTCCAGGACCGGTGTCAAAGGCCAGAAGGTCCCCTTCCTTGCCGATCCAGGTGACGTTACCGACACCGCCCAGGTTGAGGACGGCAAGGGGTTTTTCGAGATCCCCGCAGAGGGCGGCGTGGAACAGCGGCGCCAGCGGCGCGCCTTCGCCGCCGGCGGCGACGTCGCGGCCGCGAAAGTCGTCGACGACGGGGATTCCGGTCTGGCGCGCCAGCAGAGCCCCGTCGCCGATCTGCCGGCTGATGCCGGCCCGAGGCCGATGGAAAACGGTATGGCCGTGAAAACCGATGATATCGATATCGGCGGCCTCGAAGCCGTTGTCGGTCAATAGGGCGCGCACCACCTCGGCGTGTTTGAGGGTCAACTGGCGGGCGACGTCCGCGTCCCCATCGGTTCCCAGCACGCTCCGAACACTTTCCCTGAGGCTGGGATCGTAAGCCACGGTGGCCGCCGGGCCGGTATTTTGCACCCGTTCGCCGTCGGTTTGGATGATCGCCGCGTCGATGCCGTCCAGCGACGTTCCGCTCATCAGCCCCAGGGCCGTCAGCGGTTGTTGTCCCGTCATGCTTTGCCTCTTTCCAACCTGCGTTGTCGGGCGTCGGCGATTGTGGTAATTACCCGCCGTCTCCGCAAGCGCCCGGCGGCAACCAAGCCAAGGATGCACGGCCGATGACCACTTACCGCTCGGATTTCATCCGCATTGTCGCCGAACGCGGTTTCCTGCACCAGTGCACGGATCTGGAAACCCTTGACGCCCTTGCCTCAAAAAGCTCGATCACCGCCTACATCGGCTTCGACTGCACGGCGCCGAGCCTGCACGCCGGCAGTCTGGTTTCGATCATGCTGTTGCGCTGGCTGCAAAAAACCGGTCACAGGCCCATCGTCCTGATGGGCGGCGGCACCACCAAGGTCGGCGACCCGTCGGGCAAGGACGAAACCCGCAAGCTTCTCGGCGACGACGGCATCGCCGCCAACATGGCCGGCATCAAGGACGTTTTTAAACCGTTTCTCGATTTCGGTAACGGCCCGACGGACGCCCTCATGGCCGACAACGCCGATTGGCTGGACGGCCTGCAATACATTCCGTTCCTGCGCGATTACGGGCGACACTTCTCGATCAACCGCATGCTTGGATTCGACAGTGTGAAGCTGCGCCTGGACCGGGAGCAGCCGCTGACCTTTCTCGAATTCAACTACATGATCCTTCAGGCTTACGATTTCCTGGAGTTGGCCCGCCGCTACGATTGCGTCTTGCAAATGGGCGGCTCGGACCAGTGGGGCAATATCGTCGGCGGCGTCGAGTTGGCCCGCCGCCTCGACGGCCGCGCGCTCTACGGCCTGACGACGCCGCTCTTGGAAACCGCCTCCGGCGCCAAGATGGGCAAGACCGCGGCCGGCGCGGTATGGCTCAACAAGGACATGCTTTCGCCTTACGGCTATTGGCAATACTGGCGCAACGCCGAGGACGCCGATGTCGGCGGGTTCCTGCGCCTGTTCACCGATTTGCCCGTCGACGAGATCGCCCGCCTGGAAGCCCTGAAAGGGGAAGAGTGCAACGAGGCCAAGAAAATTCTTGCCAACGAAGCGACGAAACTTTGCCACGGAGAAACCGTCGTCGAGGAAGTCGCGGCCAGCGCGGCAAGTGTTTTCGAGAATGGCGGCGTTGGCGTTATCGAAGCCGGCGGGGAATCCGATGGCGCCGGATTGCCGGTCATCGATGTGGCGCGGAGAGACCTTGAAAACGGCATTCCGGCGTTCGAACTGCTGACGCGCGCCGGTCTTGCCGCTTCCAACAGCGAGGCCAGGCGCCTGATCAAGGGCGGCGGCGGCCGCCTCAATGGCGTCGTCATCGGCAACGAATTACAGTCGGTGAGCATCGCCGACATGGGTAGCAAAGGGCTCATCAAGCTTTCCGCCGGCAAGAAGCGGCACGCGGTGGTGCGGGCGATTTAACGTTTTGCCGTTCCAGTGGCCTCATCTTTTGAAACCACGATGGCGGGAGAGCGGGCCGGCGCCGACCAATTTTGAAATGCCCCAGCCCGGACCGGAATTGATCATGTGACGAGTCATTTGAGGGAGATGTCTCGTCATAGGCGTGGCCGCGGG
>JAUXMA010000320.1 GCA_030623425.1 Rhodospirillaceae bacterium | reverse complement strand
AAGCTTGTCGGCGATGGGATCCAGGAAACGCCCGAACGCCGACTGCTGATGCCAGGCCCGGGCCAGGTAGCCGTCGAAGAAATCGGTGATGCCGGCGAACATAAAGACCGACAAAGCCAGCCAGTTGCCAAGCGGGACCGGCAGCAACAAGAGGACGACAACCACCGGGATGGCGAGAATGCGCGAAAAGGTCAAAATGTTCGGCAGCTTAGTCAGCATGATGGTTTCCGTATCGCGGCTAAACCTGATGCCAGGAGTTCACTGGCCTGGACGGCGCGTCCTATTCTAGCTTGCGGCGTGAAACCAGTCATAAATTTTGTTGGCCATGGCCCTGCTGATGCCGTCAACCGTTTCCAGGTCGGTCCTTCCGGCGGCGGCGATGGCGCGGGCCGAGCCGAAATGATGCAACAACGCCCTTTTCCGCTTCGGCCCGATGCCGGGAATGCCGTCAACGGTCGAGCGGAACAATGTTTTCGTCCGTTTGGCCCGATGCGCGCCGATGGCAAACCGATGGGCCTCGTCGCGAAGCCGCTGCAGAAAAAAAAGAACCGGATCGCGGGTTTTCAGGATCAAGGGCTCGCGGCCGGGCAAATGGATGCGCTCGCCTCCGGCGTTGCGGTCCGCTCCCTTGGCGATGGCGGCGACGGCGATATCCTCGATGCCCAATTCCCGAAAAACCTCCAAGGCGGTGCCGAGATGGCCGCCGCCGCCATCGATGAGGACCAGATCCGGCCACTGCTCGCCGGCCCGGTCCGGATCCTCTTTCAGGGCGCGGGAAAACCGGCGGGTCAGCACTTCGCCGAGCATCGCATAGTCGTCGCCGGGCGAAAAACAAACCATGTCTTCCCCGCCCTTGCCGCCGCCTATGGTGAATTTCCGATAGGCTTTTTTGATCAGGCCCTCACGGCCGGCGACGATCATGGCGCCGACCGCCTCTTTGCCGGAGACATGGCTGTTATCGAAGACCTCGATCCGTCGCGGCGGCCCATCCAGGTCGAGGGCTTTCGACAGCCCGTCGAGCAAACGGCGTTGGGAAGCGCTTTCGGCGAGACGGCGTTGCAAGGTCTCGCGGGCGTTGGCTTCGGCATGGGCCATCAATTTCCTTTTCTCGCCCCGTTGCGGGCGATGAACCCGGATGCGGCGGCCGGCGCCGACGCTCAAGGCTTCGGCCACCAGTTCCAGGTTGGGCAAGCGGTGGCTGACCAGCACCTGTTCAGGGGGCGGCTTGGCGGCGTAAAATTGGCCGATGAAGGCTTCCAGCACCGGCGCCGCGCCCTCGTCATCGGCGTGGCTGGGAAAATAGGCCCGGTTACCGTAATTGCGTCCGCCGCGAAAAAAGAAAACCTGGATGCAGGTCTGGCCGCCGGTTTGGTATAAGGCCAGCAGATCGGCCTCGCCGATGCCCGAAAGATTGATATCTTGATGCGCCTGTATTCGCGTCAAGGCCTGAATTCGGTCGCGGTATTGGGCCGCTTTTTCGAATTCCAGGGCGTCGCTGGCTTGTTGCATGCGCTTGGCGAAATTGCGTTGGATTTTCCGGCTTTCGCCGGCCAGAAAGGCATGCGCCTGGTCGACGAGGAAACGATATTCGGTTTCGCCGATCCCGCCCACGCAAGGCGCGCAGCAGCGCTTGATCTGATAAAGAAGACAAGGCCGGGTGCGGCTCGAGAAAACAGAGTCCGTGCAGGTTCGCAAAAGAAAGGCCTTTTGCAGCACGGTGAGAGTTTCGTTCACCGCCCAAACGGAAGCGAAGGGACCGAAATAATCGCCCTTGCGGTTTTCAGCTCCCCGATGCTTGACAACCTGCGGAAAGGGATGGTCGGAGGAGACCAGAATCGACGGAAACGACTTGTCGTCGCGAAGCAGGATGTTGTAGCGCGGATGGAAACGCTTGATCAGGTTGGCTTCGAGCAGCAACGCCTCGGCTTCGGTGTGGGTGATGACGAATTCCATCGCCGCCGTTTCCGCGATCATCCGTCCGAGCCGGTTTGAAAGACGCAGCGGATGGGTGTAGCTGGCGACCCGTTTTTTGAGGTTCTTGGCCTTGCCCACGTAAAGGACGTCGCCGGCGGCATTGATCATTCGGTAGACGCCGGGCGAGCCGGCAAGATTTTTGAGAGCGGACTCAATCACCGTTCCGCCGGCGGTGACTGAAACGCCCGGGGGAAACGATCCGGTGCTCCGCTCGTCTCCTTTGCTCATGCTGACAAGGCCGTCTTCATGCCGATCGTATGTCCATGCGAGTAGGTATCTTTCCATCCGCCTATGCTTTTATGGTCGGCTTCAGGAATTAAGATCACGTCGGCGTGATCTATCCACGATTCCTGTGGATAAGCTTGTTGAAAATTCCTTCCGATCGATCAAGACCCCTAAACAAAGTAGGGGTTTTATTGGTTTTGCACAAAAAATAGGCAAACATGTAATGCATTGATTTTTAATAAAAGTTTTTAAACCAATCGGGGATTTGAGATTTAAAACATTTCATCAATCATGCTGTTGCAAGAAAAATGATGCGATCTTTTCCCTTGTGCACAACTTTCATTTTTCAGGCCGACAAACCCCTTCTTTGCAAAGGGTTGTGGAGCATTATCAAAGTGACGGCCAATCTTTTCAATGGTCGCGCCCAGCTTT
>JAUXMA010000218.1 GCA_030623425.1 Rhodospirillaceae bacterium | reverse complement strand
CATGTCGGCGAAGCCGACCGTTTCGGCGGACGAACCAATCTCGATGTCAGCCTGTTGGCCCTCACCCGCACCGAAGGTCCGGACACCCGCCGGCTTTCCGTCAAGGGCGGATGGCAACTGCCTTTCTTGGGTCCGTTGGGAGATACCTACACCCTATCGGCGTCGCTGCAAGGTGATGTTTATCACGTCAATAGCCTCGTCGGCGGCGAAAACGATTTCAATGGTCTTTCCGGGCGCATTCGGCCGGAAGTGGCGCTGGATTGGCGTTTTCCGATCATTAAAGAGGACGATCCCATTTACCAGATAATTGAACCCATCGCCGGCATAATCGTCAGCCCATATGGCGGCAATTCGGATAATATCCCAAACGAAGACAGCCTGGATTTCGAATTTGACGATACCAACCTGTTCAGTAACAACCGTTTCAGCGGTTTCGACAGGGTCGAGAGCGGTCCCCGCATCAACTACGGGTTCAAATGGGGGGTCTTCGGCAGAAAAGGGGGGAGCACCACCATCCTGGTAGGACAAAGCCTTCGTTTAAAGGACGACTCCACGTTTACCAAGAATTCGGGACTCGAGGATCATTTCTCCGACATCGTCGGCAAAGTTCACATCGCCCCGAGCAATCTCCTTGATCTTCTCTACCGGACGCGCATCGACAAGGACAACCTGGAATTCCGGCGCAACGAGGTACGGCTGAAAGCGGGTGTTCCGGCATTCAACATCAGTTCAAACTATGTCTTTTTCGACCGTCTGGAAAAAAGCGAATTTCCTGGTCGTGAAGAAATTTCCATGCAGCTGAATTCCCGCTTCAACCGGTTTTGGCGCGGCTATCTCGGAGGCGTCCGCGACCTCACCGGCGATGGCGAGATGCGTTCGTTTGCGCTCAATTTGACTTACGAAAACGAGTGCCTTGTCGTGTCGACCACCGCCACTCGGCAATTCTTTAGGGACCGCGATCTGGACTCGACGGATGCCATTGTCTTCCGCGTTTCACTCAAAACCCTGGGCGACGTGAAGGCAGGTTTGTAAAAATCAATTTCAAAACCCCGATGGAATTTCGGCTTGATTTGCATGGCGGCTTGTTGCGGGGCTATTATGGAGCCCTTGGTCCTTTCCTAAGTGACCTGTCGCCAGCAATGTGTCCGATGAGGTTTTGGCGTGATCAGGCCGCGGCATTTCATTTTACGAAACCGCTACCTTAGAACGTCGGCGTTCGGCACGGTTCGGGAAACGGCGCTTCTTCGAAATCGGCCGGGGATGGTCCTGTTAGCGGTAATGGCGATGCTCGTTTGCGGCGCCATTCAGGCCCAGGAAACGCTACGCATCGCGGCGATCGTCAACGAGGAAGTTATTTCCGCCTATGATCTCAGCGCCAGGACAGAGATGTTCTTGGCCTTTTCCCAACAAGCCGACAAGGCCGAAACCCGCAGCCGCCTCGCCCCGCAGGTTTTGCGCCGTCTGATCGACGAAAAACTGAAAATGCAGGAAGCGAAGAGGCTGAGCATTCGTGTCGGCAAAAGCGACATCGAGCAAGCCATTTCCCAGTTGGAACGGCAAAACGGCCTTCCCAAAGGTGGCCTGGATGCTTTCCTGAGCCGAAACGGAATCTCCCAGTCGGTACTGATCGACCGGATCGAAGCCGACATCGCCTGGGTCAAAGTCGTCAATCGCCGTCTACGCGCCCAAACCTCTATCAGCGGCGAACAAATTGATGAAATGTTGGCCAAGATCGAGAAAAACAAGGGAAAGCCTGAAATGTTGGTGGCGGAAATATTGCTGCCCGTGGACAACCCGGAACACGAAAGTGAAATCGGGCTACTGGCCAACCGTTTGGTTCAGCAGATCAAAGGCGGCGCCGCTTTCCCGTCTTTGGCGGGGAATTTTTCGCAAAGCCCGACCGCCGCGGTTGGTGGCGATCTGGGCTGGATCAAGCAAGGTCAACTGGGTGGAAAACTCGACGCCACGTTGGCCAAGCTGCAGCCGGGACAGGTTTCCACCCCCATCCGCACGTTGGCCGGTTATCACATTCTCTTGTTGCGCGATCGGCGCACCGACCCGGGTGCGGGATCGACCGATATCACCGTTTCTCTTCAGCAACTCTTCATTCCCGTACCTAAAAATACCGATCCCGCCGCACAAACCGCCCAGATGGAGTTGGCCATGACCATGGGCAAAATAGCGAAAAATTGCCAGGACATGAAAAAACTGAGCCAGGAGTTAGGCTCACCCATGTCAGGCAGCCTGGGCCGCGTCAAAATCAATTCGCTGCCAATTGAACTGCGAACCGAGGTGCAAGATTTGGCGGTCGACAAAGCCAGCCGACCCATCCGCACAAACGATGGCTTCATTGTCCTCATGGTCTGTGAACGGGAAAAAGATTCCACCGCCGTTCAGCGGCTGAAAGTCGAACAATTGTTGATCAACCAACGCCGGAATACCCTGTCACGGCGCTATTTGCGCGACCTTCATCGCGCCGCCTTCGTGGACGTCAGGTTATGATTCCGCCCGTCGCCGGTGGAAGACCATGACCGCCAAGGCGAATGGAGGCGAAAAACCGTTGGCCTTGACCATGGGCGAACCAGCCGGCGTCGGCGCGGAAATCGCCCTCAAGGCCTGGCAAGGCCGGAATGGCGGCACGCCCTTGTTCTTTCTCCTCGATGATCCGCCCAGGCTCAGGCGCCTGGCCGAACATCTCGGCCTCGACATCTCCATCCGCGACATTGACTCGCCCGCCGAGGCGGCGGCGGTGTTTTTTTCATGCCTGCCGGTTTTGCCTCGTCCCTTGGCCGCCGATCCGGTTCCGGGGCAACCGGATCCCGCCAATGCAAACGCCGTTCGCGGCGCCATCGAGGCCGCCGTCCGGTTTGTTCTCTCGGGAGAGGCCGGCGCCGTTGTCACCAACCCCATCGACAAGCGGTGTCTCCACGCCGCCGGTTTTCCCTTTCCCGGCCACACCGAGTTCCTGGCCGCCCTCTCCGGAACCAACAGCCCAGCGGCGATGATGCTGGTTAGTCCGGAGCTGCGGGTGGTTCCGGTCACCGTGCATTTGAGCCTGGATCAAGCCGTCAAGGCGCTAACCCCTCGGGATATCGTGGAAACGGCGGCGCTCGCGGAAGCGTCGTTGAAACGGGATTTCGGCATCCCCGAGCCGCGGCTGGCGGTGGCCGGGCTTAACCCTCACGCCGGCGAAGGCGGCATCATGGGCGCCGAGGAAGGATCGATCATCGAACCCGCCGTCGCCCTGCTGCGGCAACGGGGCATCGATGTTTTCGGCCCGGTATCCCCCGACACCCTCTTTACGGCTCTAGCGCGCCAACGTTACGACGCCGCCATCTGCATGTATCACGACCAAGCCCTGATCCCGGTCAAAGCCATCGGCTTCGAAGAGACCGTCAATGTTACCTTGGGCTTGCCGTTCGTACGCACCTCGCCCGGCCACGGCACCGCTCTCGACATCGCCGGCACGGGCCTAGCCAGCGCCGCAAGTCTGGTCGCCGCCATGAGCATGGCGGCGGCGATGGCGCGCCGCCGCCATGCCGGCGATCCCTGAGAGCCCGTCCGGGGAGTTATTGATGTTTCTCAATGCCTTGTGTTTTTGTTCCGGTAGGAGGTGGGGGCGCCGTGATGCCGGGGACCGCGGGGGCGCCCCCCGTATTTCAAATACGGGGGCACCCCGTGACCCCGGCGCATCACAAGCGCCCGCCGACGCCCCGGAGCGGAAACACAAGGCACCCGAAGGGCGGGCTGGAAGAGAGCCCCTGCATTTTTGGCCCATGCCAAATGGTTGGCATTTTTGGCCCATGCCAAATGGTTGGCATTTTTGGCCCATGCCAAAT
>JAUXMA010000064.1 GCA_030623425.1 Rhodospirillaceae bacterium | reverse complement strand
TGGAGGGCACGATATCACGCCGTCAACAACTCCACGGATTCCACTTGGAACGACGAGGAGGCCATATTTATTGAAAGGCTTATCCCCTTGCGTCCGGTGCCACAATATCCCGAGGCCCGCCGGAGTTCATCACACCTCCTTTTCCTCCGCGTTCCTCCGCGTCCATTGCGTTAAGATTAAACGCCAAGGACGCCGAGGTTCGCGGAGGGGAGGAAAGCCGCGACGAGCCATAAGAACACAAAATGTTGATCCGACCGGACGCAAGGGGATAAGCCTTCCGCGCGATCATTCCGAATGTTTTGGTACTCGGCCAGAGGGTCGTCGACGCGGTATTTTTCAAGTAACAAGACCTGGCGCCGAGCTTTTAGATACCGTTTTTATTTTCTCTTTTTCTTATATTTCTTAGATTTATTTATACTTCTTATTTTTCTTTACTTTCTTTTTATATTTTTTGTCCTTCTTTTCCCTTCCCTTCTTTCCCTTCTTGTCATCGCCGTCGTCGTCCGTGACCTTGTCGTCGTCCTTGCCTTTCTCACCCTTCTTGTCCTTTTCATTTTTTATCTTCCCGACGGCGGCCTTGACGCACTCCTGTTTCTCCCGGGTACCCTTGATCCGAGCGCAGTCGGAAGGGTTTCCCCTGTCGGCCGCTTTCATCTTCCCGACGGCGGCCTTGACGCACTTCTGTTTCTCCCGGGCATCCTTGATCCGAGCGCAGTCGGAAGGGTTTCCCCTGTCGGCCGCCAGCGCGCCTGTCGGCAACGCCAACATCAGCGCCAAGGTCAACGCCACGGCAGCGAAAAACGCCGATTGATATGTTCTGGTCATGTTGCCGCCTCCAAAAAAACGTATAGATGGAAATGACCCGACATTCCCCGGATAACCTTCAAAACCACGGAAATCGTACCCCCATTCCACTGCCATTGAAATCACTTTACCTCCAATTGTGGGGGTCAAGTCTTGAATCGAGGTGCACAGGCGTAAAAACAATTAGAGTCACGGAACCACCCGCAACCCCTTGATTTTATAGGTGGGCGCGCAAGGACTCGAACCTTGGACCCGCCGATACCGAGGAAACGGGAAAAGCGATCGCAATGGGTCAATGATAAGGGCCGTTGATATCAGGCCGTTTTCAGCTTGCCGAGGACATAGTGGAGAATACCGCCGCTGGTGAAATATTCGGCTTCGTCCTGGGTGTCTATGCGGCAAAGCAGCGTCAACTTTTGGCGGCCGCCATCGGCGCGGGTGATGTCGCAAATGACGTCCATGCCGGGCCGGATGCCGTCGCCAAGCCCGCTGATGTCGAAGCTCTCGCAACCCGTCAGCCGCAGGGTCTTGCGGCTTTCGCCGTCCTTGAATTGCAAGGGCAGCACGCCCATGCCGACAAGGTTGGAGCGGTGGATGCGCTCGAAGCTCTCGACGATCACCGCCTTGACGCCGAGCAATCGTGTCCCCTTGGCCGCCCAGTCCCGCGACGACCCGGTTCCATACTCCTTGCCGGCGATCACCACCAGGGGAACGCCTTCGGCTTGGTATTTCATGGCGGCGTCGTAGACGGCCATGATCTTGCCCGTCGGCATGTGCCTGGTGACGCCGCCTTCCGTCCCCGCCGCCATCTCGTTCAGGATACGGATATTGGCGAACGTGCCCCGCATCATCACCTGGTGATTGCCCCGCCGCGAGCCGTATGAATTGAAGTCCTCGGCGGCGACGCCGTTGCCGATAAGATAGCTCCCCGCCGGGCTGTCGGCGATGATGGCGCCGGCCGGCGAGATGTGGTCGGTGGTCACCTTATCGCCGAGGATAAGCAGGGGCAGGGCGCCGGCGATGTCTTCCACCGCCCCGCTCTCTCCGCCGGTGAAGAAAGGCGGGCGGCGGACATAGGTGGACCCGGCATTCCAATTGTAGGTCAAGCCGGCGGCGGTTTCGAGGTCCCGCCAGGCTTGCGGTCCCGTGAACACGTCGGCATAACGTTTGCGGAACATTTCCGTGGTCAAGACGCCGTTGATGGTCTCTTGGATCTCCTTGTCGCTCGGCCAGACGTCCTTGAGGTAGACCGGATCGCCGCCGGCCCCTTTGGCCAAAGGTTCGCCCAACAGGTCGCGCGTCATCGAGCCGGCCAGGGCGTAAGCCACCACCAGCGGCGGCGAGGCCAGGTAGTTGGCCTTGACGTGCGGGTTGATGCGGCCTTCGAAGTTGCGGTTGCCGGAAAGCACGGCCGCCGCCACCAGATCGCCGTCCTCGATGGCCTTGACGATGCCGTTGGCCAGCGGCCCGGAGTTGCCGATACAGGTGGTGCAGCCGAAACCGGCAATGTTGAAGCCGAGGGCGTCGAGATGCTCCTGCAGGCCGGCGGCGGCCAAGTAGTCGGCGACCACCCGCGAACCGGGCGCCAACGAGGTCTTGACCCAGGGTTTGCTGGTGATGCCTTTGCTAACGGCGTTGCGGGCCAGCAATCCGGCGCCGATGAGGACGGAAGGGTTGGAGGTGTTGGTGCAGCTGGTGATCGCGGCGATGACGACATCGCCGTCGCGGAGGTCGTAATCGGCGTTTTCGACCTTGATCGGACGCGGCGCGCTGACTCCGGCCATGTCCTCGAGGGTTTTCGAGAAGGCCGCCGCCGAGTCGGCAAGCGCGATCCGCTCCTGCGGGTGTTTGGGACCGGCCAGGCTGGGCCCGACGCTGGCGATGTCGAGTTCGAGTATATCGGTGAAAAAGGGGTCCGGGGCGTCGCCATTCCGCCACAAGCCTTGCGCCCTGGCGTAATCCTCGACCAAGGCCAGGCGCTCCGGGTCGCGGGCGGTGAGCTTCAGATAGCCGATGGTCACGGCGTCGATGGGAAAGAAGCCGCAGGTGGCGCCGTATTCAGGCGCCATGTTGGCGATGGTGGCGCGGTCGGGAAGCGACAAGCCGTCGACGCCGGGGCCGAAAAATTCGACGAACTTGCCGACGACTCCATGGGTTCTCAAAATCTCCACCACTTTCAGGACCAGGTCGGTGGCGGTGGTCCCTTCTTTCAGCGCCCCGCTCAGCCGCAACCCCACCACCTCGGGGATAAGCATGGAGATGGGCTGGCCCAGCATCGCCGCCTCGGCCTCGATGCCGCCGACTCCCCAGCCCAGCACGGCCAGGCCGTTGGCCATGGTGGTGTGGCTGTCGGTGCCGACCAGAGTATCGGGATAGGCGAGGAGTTTGCCGTTTTCCCCGTCGGCGCCGGTCCACACGACTTGCGCCAGATGCTCGATGTTGACCTGGTGGCAGATGCCGGCGCCGGGCGGCACCACTCGGAAATTATCGAAAGCCGTCTGTCCCCAGCGGAGGAATTCATAGCGTTCCCGGTTGCGCCGGAATTCCATTTCCATGTTGCGCCCAGCCGCCTCCGCCGTACCGAAGTGGTCGATCATCACGGAATGGTCGATGACCAAATCGACCGGCGACAAGGGATTGATTCTTTTCGCGTCGCCGCCCGCGGCAACCACGGCATCGCGCATGGCGGCCAAGTCGACGACGGCCGGGACGCCGGTGAAATCCTGCATCAGGACGCGGGCCGGGTGAAAGGCGATCTCGCGGTCCGAGCGGCGGTTTTCGAGCCAGTCGCCGAAGGCGTGGATATCCTCGGCGGTGACCGATCGCCCGTCTTCCCAGCGCAGAAGGTTTTCAAGCAACACCTTGAGGGAATAAGGCAACCGCGCGATGTCGCCGAGACCGGCGGCGGCGGCCGCTTCGAGGCTGAAGTAATCGTAGGTTTTGCCGGCGCAGGTCAATGTCCGGCGGGTTTTCAGACTGTCTGCCGAGGTCAAGGCGTTTTTCCCGGATGGTTTCGTCGCTGTCGGCCGGCGATCTCCCTTTGTCGGGACGGCTTCTCGGACAAAGGCGCATGGCTATAGCATATTTTTTCACCAATGCCATTGATACATATGGGGAGGCGGGCGGCATCGGCATAAAATCGCCACATTCCCGGTGTTATATTGTTTGAATACAGACCCCCATCTAGAGAGTAACACCTCTCTGGCCCCATTACCGGCATATTAACGCCGGAAGACCTGGTTGGGCTCCGATCGGAGCCCAACCTTCTTTTTTGCCGGGTTTTGCGATACCTTGCGTCGTCGATTTCATTCTTCTTTCCAGGGAGTTCCATGGCTCTGTTCAGCGGCGATGATCTGCTTTGCATCCGCGGCGAGCGCGTCGTCTTCGCGGCATTGCATTTCGCCGTCGATGCCGGCGGGGCGCTGCTGCTGACCGGCGCCAACGGCAGCGGCAAGTCGAGCCTGTTGCGCCTGATGGCGGGCCTGCTCGCCCCGGCAAACGGGCGCATCGCTTGGGATGGCGAGGATACCGGCGAAGACCCGGAACGCCATAAAGCCAGAATGCATTATGTCGGCCACCTGGACCCGATCAAACCGGTGCTGACGGTGGCCGAAAACCTGCGCTTCTGGGCCGTGCTGAAAACCGGAAACGGGGCGGCGGCGGGCGGTGCCCTGGAGGCTTTCGGCATCGCTCATCTGGCCGGCGTTCCCGGCCGCTATCTTTCGGCGGGACAGAAACGCCGCCTCAATCTGGCCCGTCTTGAAACCTCGCCGGCGGCTCTTTGGTTGCTCGACGAACCGACGGCGGGGCTTGACGCGGAGGCCGTCGCCGGTTTGCGGAACGCCATCGCCCGGCAGCGCTCGGTTGGCGGTATGGTGGTCCTCTCGACGCACGCCGAGATGGCCCTGGACGGGGCCGAAGTCCTGGATCTCGGGGATTTCAGCGCCGCCACCCAAATGACGCCGGCGGCGGAGGAAACGCCGTGAACCGGTTCTGGAGCATCGTCCGCCGCGACCTCCGCCTGGCCTTGCGGCAGGGCATGGACAGCCTGATGGCGGTGATGTTTTTCGTCATCGCCGTGGTTCTGTTCCCGCTCGGCGTCGGGCCCGAGCCCAACATCCTGGCCCGCATCGCCGCCGGCGTCATTTGGGTGGCGGCGTTGCTGGCTTCCATGCTGTCGCTGGAACGCCTGTTCGAGACCGACTTCGAGGACGGAAGCCTGGAATTGCTGTTGCTGATGCCGCTGCCGTTGGAGGCGGTGGTCATGGCCAAGGTGACCGCCCATTGGCTGACCACGGGGCTGCCATTGATTGTCGCCGCGCCCTTGCTGGCGGTGCTGATGAATATGGACGGCGATGGTTTTTCCGTCCTCGTCCTGGCGCTTATTCTGGGCACCCCGTCGTTGAGCCTGGTCGGCGCCGTCGGGGCGGCGCTTATACTGGGGTCCGGACGCGGCGGCATGCTGTTGTCGCTGCTCGTCCTGCCTCTTTTCATCCCCGTCCTCATCTTCGGCGTTTCCGCCGTCGATGCCGCCATCAGCGGCTTTCCGGTTCGCGCCCAGCTGTTGATCTTGGGCGCTTTCCTGCTTGCCGCCCTGCCCCTGTGTCCGTGGACCTCGGCGGCGGCGTTGCGCCAGGCCCTGGAGTGAAACGGCGGCCATGGAATCACGTTTGCGGGAGTTTCGGAGAGTCCCCTGGAAAAGGCGGCGGCCTGGCGTTAAAAAACGGCTGAACGCACCTTATTAATTAGGAAACAATGATACAAAAGTTCGCCAATCCCGCGCGGTTCATACGTTTAAGCCAGGCCTTGCTGCCCTGGATGGCCGGCCTGACCTTGGCCTTTGCCGCGGTGGGGCTTTATCTGGGCCTCGTCGTCGCCCCCGCCGATTATCAGCAAGGCGAAAGCGTGCGCATCATGTACATCCACGTGCCGGCGGCGTGGATGGCGCTCTTTTGTTATACCGCCATGGCCATCGCCGCCGCCGTCGGGCTGATCTGGAAGCATCCGCTGGCCGACCTGGCGGCCAAGTCGACGGCGCCCATCGGCGCCGCCTTCACCTTCCTGGCGCTGTTCACCGGAGCGATGTGGGGCAAGCCCATGTGGGGGACCTGGTGGGTATGGGATGCGAGACTGACGTCGATGTTGGTGCTGTTCTTTCTTTATTTGGGCTACATCGCCCTGGTCAACGCTTTCGACAATCCGGCGCGCGGTATCAAGGCATCGTCGATCCTGGTCCTGGTCGGGTTCGTCAACGTGCCGATCATCAAGTTCTCCGTCGAATGGTGGAATACGCTGCACCAGCCGGCCAGTGTCCTCAAAATCGGCGGCCCCTCCATCCATCCTTCCATGCTGTGGCCGCTGTTGCTGATGGCTTTGGCCTTCACCACCTATTATTTATGGGTGCTGCTGCTCCGCCTGCGCGGCGAAATCATCGCCAACAAGATCCGCGTCCTCCGCCTCAGGCGGGTTCACGGGCAGGCCTAGGGCGAAGTGGGAATGGAATCCCTGGCGGCATTTTTCGACATGGGCGGTTACGGCGTCTACATCTGGCCCGGGTACGCGCTCACCGCCGTGGTCATGGTCGGGATGCTGGTCGCCAGCATCCGCTTCCTCAGCTCCAACGAAGCCCGCCTGGAAGCCCTTCAGGCGGAAAACGGGGAGCCCTCCGATGAAGCGTAAGCACAAGCGCTTGACCTTCGTCGTCGTCGCCTTGGGTTTCCTCGCCCTGGCGACGGCCTTGGTGTTGCTCGCCTTCGAGGAAGGCATCGTCTTCTTCTACAGCCCGACCGAGTTGACGGCGAAGAAGCCGCCGGCCGAACGGCGGCTTCGCGTCGGCGGGCTGGTCGAGGAAGGCAGTGTCGAGAAAAGCGGCACCGTCGTCACCTTCCGGGTGACCGACCTGAATAACAGCGTGCCGGTCACCTACAAGGGCATCCTCCCCGACCTCTTCCGCGAGGGCCAAGGGGTGGTCGCCGAGGGCCGCCTGGTGGGCGGCGTCTTCGTTGCCGCCGAGGTGCTGGCCAAGCACGACGAAACCTATATGCCGCCGGAAGTGGCCGAAGCCCTGAAGAAATCGGGCCGGTGGCAAGGCGGAAACCCCTGATACCTTGGATCGACGATGATCGCCGAAGCCGGACATTTCGCCTTGGTTCTCGCCCTCTTCGTGGCGCTGGTGCAGGCGGCCCTGCCGCTGGCCGGGGCGGCGCGGAACGACGCTTCCTGGATGGCGCTGGCGCGGCCGGCGGCTTGCGTCCAGTTCCTGCTGGTCGCTTTCTCCTTTGCCTGCCTGACCCACGCCTTTGTGACCTCGGACTTCTCGCTTCTCAACGTCGCCAGGAATTCCCATTCGGCCAAGCCCATGCTTTACAAAGTCACCGGCGTCTGGGGCAACCACGAGGGCTCGATGCTGCTGTGGGTGCTGATCTTGGCGTTGTTCGGCTCGGCGGTGGCGGTTTTCGGGCGCCATTTGCCGGCCGCCCTCAGGGCGCGGGTTCTCGGCGTCCAGGCGCTGATCGCCATCGGCTTCTATCTGTTCATCCTGTTCACCTCGAATCCGTTTGAGCGCTTGTTCCCCCCGGCCGCCGACGGGCAAGGGCTCAATCCGCTGTTGCAGGACCCCGGCCTGGCTTTCCACCCGCCTTTCCTTTACCTGGGCTACGTCGGCTTCTCCATCGCCTTTTCCTTCGCCATCGCCGCTCTCATCGAGGGCCGCGTCGACGCCGCCTGGGCGCGCTGGGTGCGGCCGTGGACCCTGGCCGCCTGGGGGTTTCTCACCGCCGGCATCGGTTTCGGCTCCTGGTGGGCCTATTACGAGCTGGGATGGGGCGGCTGGTGGTTCTGGGACCCGGTGGAGAACGCTTCCTTCATGCCCTGGCTGTCGGGGACGGCGCTCCTGCATTCGGCCATCGTCGTCGAGAAGCGCGACACCTTGAAGGCGTGGACCATTTTCCTGGCCATCATCACCTTCGCCCTCAGTCTCCTGGGTACCTTCCTGGTCCGCTCCGGTGTGCTGACCAGCGTGCACGCCTTCGCCACCGACCCGAAACGCGGCGTTTTCATCCTCGTCCTGCTGATCATCGTGATCGGCGCGTCGCTGGCTCTTTTCGCCTGGCGCGGGCCGGCCCTGAAAAGCACCGGCCTGTTCCAGCCCATCTCCCGCGAGGGCGGCTTGTTGCTCAACAACCTGTTCATGAGCACGGCCGCCGCCGTCGTCCTGTTGGGCACCCTGTATCCGCTTCTCCTCGAAGCCATCGGCGGCGGCAAGGT
>JAUXMA010000360.1 GCA_030623425.1 Rhodospirillaceae bacterium | reverse complement strand
CTGCAAACGCAACTGCTACAGTTCAACGCGCTGAACGTTGCCCAAAAACAGGGTGGACTCAACGCTGACCTTCAGCAGAAGTTCAATTCAATCAACTTGGATGCCGACAAATGGCTGGACATCCAGGACGAGATCAAAGACGCCGTCTTTTCCTCGACAAAGTGGTCAAAAGGCTGGAGACGATCCGCGGTCATCTCGACGACATGCTGAGCACCGCCTTCAAAGCCCGCAACGGAGATACCCACAGCGCCTGGACCTATCCCATAAAGTTCGACGTGTCATTCCGCGGGCTGATCTCAACGGCCGAGGACCGGGGCGCTAACCCGAACTTGCTGGGAAGCGCCCAACACCGGAATTTCACATATAAAATCAACGATATCGGCGAAACCGAAACGATTTCCCGCACCTTTTTGGGGAGCGATTACTACATCACCGATTCCACCGGCAAAATATGGACGCGGGACCGAAGCTCCTTTTTGTTGCGGCAAAGAGACGCCACCACCGGCGCCAAGACGGGGGAGTTCGCCGCCCTCACCGGCGGCTTGAGGCTCGACAGTCTGTCCGGAAGCGCCATCACCTTCACCACGGCGCCCGATACCGCCGACGCCACGACCTATACCGGCACCCTTTCCAGGAGCGGTCTCGAGGTTCTCGACGCCTAGTGGCCTGCGTCCACCAATCGGCAGCGCGCCGAAGACGACCTTCATTCCGCCAAAAACACCGTCGACCTTCACCTGGCCCGGCTCAGGAGCGCTCTCGCCAGCGCCCGGTTCTACGAAAGCCAGAGCAATGTCAAGCTCGATGCCTTCGCCGAGGCGCTGCTTCCCACCGTCTATATGACCCCGCCGCCGCATACCGTGCGCGGCTTGGCGGAAATCCTCAATGTCTCCAAGCCGGCCGTCACGCGAGCCGTGGATCGGTTGAGCGAACTGCAAATGCTCCGCCGCAAGGCCGACGAAACCGACCGCCGCAGCGTCCTCATCCAACGCACCGTCCGGGGATCGGTTTTTTTACGGGAAATCGGCGAAATCATCGCCGCCGCCAGTTTGCAAGAAGGCTGAAACAATCCCCCCTAAACCTTGCCCAAATGCTGCTTGCCGGGCGGGCGAAAACGCCCAAGATATGTGGGCAGGATCGCTTCCGCCGTCGTCGGCTCAATGCCCAAATCACTGAAAGTCATGACCTTTTCACCGACCACGTTGTCTTTTTCGAGCATTTTGACCTGGTCGCGGGTGATCAGCGGCTTCGGCCATTTTTCCAGGAACCAAGCTTGCAGCCTCAACAGCCGGAACGGCACCGGCAGCAACAAACGTTGGCGCCCCGTCTCGGCCAGCATGAGTTCCATGATTTCCTTGAAGCTGTAAACCCGTGGCCCCCCCAGCTCGAAGGTTTCACCCCGCGTTTTAGGATCGGCTAGGATGGCCATGACGGCTTCCGCCACGTCGCCGGCATAGACCGGCTGGAATTTGCTGCCGCCGCCGCCGTAAAGATCGATGTCAACAAGGGACCCGCCGCTGAACAAGGTAAACCGCGGCGGAAACGGACAGCCGATCACCGGCAATAGGTATGAAAAGCGCGCCAGCCTGGCGAAAAAGTTGAAGAAGTTGTCCTCGGGGCCGAAAACGATGCTGGGGCGGACGATGGTGGCGGCGGTGAAGGCGGCCTTGACCGCCTCCTCTCCTTGCGCTTTGGTTCGGCCATAGGCGGACGGCGATTGGGGATCGGCGCCGATGGCCGAAACATGGACCAGGCGCTGGGCACCGGCCCTGCTGGCGGCTTCGGCGACGTTGGCGGCGCCCTCCACATGGATCCGCCGGAAGGTTCTTTTCCCCCATTCGGACAGGATGCCGACAAGGTTGATGACCCAATCCGCCCTTTCGGCGGCGGCGGCGGTGGAAGTCTTGTCGCAAATGTTGGTGGCGACGGGGACGATTTGTCCGGCCTCGCCCATGGTTTTGAGGTAGTGGGCGGCCTCGGGGTTGCGCACGGCGACGCGGACCATGGCGCCGCCGGCGGCCAGGCGCTTGACCAGATGACGGCCGAGGAATCCCGAACCGCCGAACACCGTTACCACGCAACGCGTCATGGCCTGCTCTCCCTTAGGATGCTATTCAAAAACAACTTGAACATGTTCGTCACGATAAGACCGTCATGGGGGCG
>JAUXMA010000100.1 GCA_030623425.1 Rhodospirillaceae bacterium | reverse complement strand
TGCCGCGTCGCCAATGCTTGACGATGTCCCGGCATCGCCGGCGCATCCGCTCCTAACACTCGCGCTTCCCAGGTCAACGCAACCCATGATGAACTTCCCAAACAGGCTCTCAGGCGCTGGCAGTCTTGGCGATCGCTGGCGCCGGCCGGACGGTTCGCTTGATTTCCTTGTCGAGCGAGGCCCTGGCAACGCCCAAGTCGTGTTTACCCTGCATGTTGAACCACAGGTCGGGCCCGGTCCCGAAATAACGTCCGAGCCGAAGCGCGGTTTCGGGCGTCACGGCGCGGCGGCATTTCATGATGGCGGTGATGCGATTGGCGGGAACGCCGATTTCCAGGGCTAGCCTGTTGGCGCTCAATTGGCGCGCCTCCAACTCCCGCTTGAGAAGCTTTCCGGGGTGTGCGGGGATACGCATGGCATTCATCCTTTGTGATAGTCGGTGATTTCAACGTCGAGCCAGCCGCCATCCCTGGCGGGAATGAAACAAATCCGCCAAGGATCATTCACGCTCATGGCCCACTGGCCTTTGCGGGTTCCTTTCAACTTGTGAAGGCCGACGCTGGCGAGCGGGCTGATTTCTTGCAGGCGGGAAACGGCGTCGAGCATATCCATATGGTCGGCAGCCAGTTTTCCATCCAGCCCCTTGAATCCTCTGGGATTGCCGGTTTCGTGAACTTTTCGCGTCTTGGCATTTTTGTAACCTTTTATCATATTTACAGTATATTACTTAGCATGTAATACACTAAGCATAAAATGAAATTTTTCCAGATGGCATGGATAGCGGCGAACGAACCGCAAAAAAAACGGCCGGCGGCGACACCGTTTACGCCGATCGCCCATTTTCCGTAAACGGAGATTGAGCGGTGAAGTTCACCCCACCCGAGCGCTTGGCCCATCCGGATTAGCGGAACCGCTCCAGGCCCAGGCCGCGGAGATCGATCTCGGGTTGGCGGCCGCCGATAAGGTCGGCGACGGCGCGCCCCGAACCGCAAGCCATCGTCCAGCCCAATGTGCCGTGACCGGTGTTGAGAATGAGGTTGGCGTAAGGGGTCTTGCCGATCACCGGCACGCCGTCCGGCGTCGCCGGGCGCAGGCCGGCCCAGAACTCGGCCTCCCCGGCGTCGCCGCAGCCCGGAAACAGCTGCAGAGCCATCTTCAGGATGGGACGGCAGCGCGCCTCCGGCACGGAGGTGTCGTAGCCCACGAATTCCACCGTTCCGGCGACCCGCAGGTTTTGCCCCAAACGGCTGAAGACCAGTTTGCGTTCGTCGTCGGTGAGGCTCACCTCCGGCGCCTTGCCGGGGTCTTTCACCGGCATGGTGACCGAATAGCCCTTGGCCGGGTAGACGGGGAGCGCCAGGCCCAAAGGCTTGGCCAGAAGGGGGCTGTAGCTGCCCAGCGCCAGCACGTAGAGATCGGCGGCAAGGACGCCGCCGTCGGTGTCGACGCCGGTGACGCGCTCGCCGTCGGCGAGGAGGCGGCGGATGACGACGCCGTGACGGAATTCGACGCCCCGGCCCTTGCAGATGCCGGCCAGGCGGACGGTGAATTTGTAGGCGTCGCCGCTTTCGTCGTCGGGGCTGTAGGTGCCGCCGGCCAGCTTGTCCTTGGATGCGCTCAGGGCCGGCTCGACGGCGACGCAGCCGTCGGCGTCGAGAAGGCGGCGGACGGAGCCCAAGCGGGTCATCAATTCGGCTTGCCGCAGGGCCTTGCCGAATTCCCTGGCGTCGCGGTAGATATGGAGAATTCCCCGCCTCGACTGGTCGTACTCGATGCCGGTTTCCTCGCGCAGCTCGATCAAGGATTGGCGGCTGTATAGGGCGAGCCTGAGCGCCCGTTCGGTGTTGATGCGAACCCGTCCGGCCGTGCAATTGCCTAAAAACCGCAAGGACCATGCCCACAGGGCGGGATCGGCGCGGAGCCGGAAAAGCAACGGCGCGTCGGCGCGTCCCAACCATTTCAGCACCCTCAGCGGCGCCGATGGCTCCGCCCAAGGGGTGGCGTGGTTGACCGAGATCTGCCCGCCGTTGGCGAAGCTGGTCTCGAGGCCGGCGCCCGGCTGACGGTCGAGGACCGTCACTTGCTGTCCGGCGCGGGCGAGATAATAGGCGGTGGCGACGCCGATTACGCCGGCACCCATCACCAGAACCCTCATCCGAAACTTCCTCGCACCGATTTGTCCGCCGCGGGCATGGCGGGCGCATATATAGACCGCCGCGAAGCCTTCGCCTAGACGCATGTCTATATTGATAAGAATCGCCGCCGGCCGTTTTTGCCGGCATCTCGGCAATGGCAAGTTTGCCACCTGCGCGGCGGCGGCTTTTTGGAGCCCCTTGGCGGTCGGCGAAACCTGCTATGATGATTTCGTGGCATCGCAGAATCCTTGCTCGTTTATGAACGATTACGTCTTGCTCTCGGTGGAGGAAACATACCAGGCCGACGCCCGGGCCACGGCCGGCGGCGTCCCCGGCGTGGAGTTGATGGAGGCGGCGGGACGCGCCGTCGCCAACGGCGTCCGCCAACGCTGGGACAAGCAGCCGGTGGCCGTCCTTTGCGGCCCCGGCAGCAACGGCGGCGACGGCTTCGTGGTGGCGCGGTTGTTGCGGGAAGCCGGCTGGCCGGTGCGCCTGGCGTTGTTGGGTTCGCCTGAAAAACTCACCGGCGACGCCGCCGTCAACGCCAAGCGTTGGCAAGGGACGGTGGCCGAACTCAAGACGGATGTTCTCGAAGGCCGCCGGTTGGTTGTCGACGCCCTGTTCGGCGCCGGGCTGACGCGTCCCTTGGAGGGCGCCGCCAAAACCGTCATCGACGCCGTCAACGCCCGGAAAATGGACTGCGTCGCCATCGACATTCCCAGCGGCGTCGACGGAGATACGGGCGAGGTCTTGGGGACGGCGCCGCGGGCAAGGCTCACCATCACCTTTTTCCGCGCCAAGCCGGGTCACCTGCTGCTGCCGGGGCGGATCCTTTGCGGCGATGTCGACATCGCCGACATCGGCATCCCCGAATCCGTTCTCGAAAGTATCGCCCCGAAAACCTTCGTCAACGATCCCTCTTGGTGGCGGCACCGCTATCCCCGGCCCAAGGCCGAAGGCAACAAGTACAGCCGTGGTCACTTGGTGGTCATGGGCGGGGCCGAAATGACCGGCGCGGCGCGTTTGGCGGCCGGCGCGGCAAGACGGGCCGGGGCCGGGCTTGTGACCATTGCCGCTCCCTCCGAAGCCTTTGCGATTTACGCGGCCGGCGATCCCGGCACCCTGGTCAAGCCGATCGCCGATGACGCCGGGTTCGAGGATTTTTTATCCGATCCACGCCGCAACGCCGTACTGGCGGGTCCTGGCGCCGGAATCAGCGAGCAGACCCGCCGCCGCGTCTTGGCCGCCCTGCAAGCGGAAAAAACTTGCCTGCTCGACGCCGACGCGCTCACCGTCTTTCAAGACGCGCCGCGACACCTGTTCGACGCCATCCGCTCGCCCTGCCTGTTGACGCCCCACGAAGGGGAATTCCGGCGCCTGTTCGCCGGCGACGGAGGCAAACTGGCGCGCGCCCGGGCCGCCGCCAGGCAAAGCGGCGCGGTGATTCTGCTGAAAGGAGCCGACACGGTCATCGCCGCTCCCGACGAACGCGCCGTGATCGACGCCACCGCTCCGCCCGATTTGGCGACGGCGGGAACGGGCGACGTGCTGGCCGGAATCGCCGCCGGCCTGATGGCCCAGGAGATGAACGTTTTCGACGCCGCCTGCGCCGCCGTCTGGCTGCACGGAAAGGCGGCGGCGGCCGTCGGTCCCGGCCTGATCGCGGAAGACCTGCCGAAGGCCTTGCCTCGGATCATCGCCGAACTATAAACCCGTGACGGAGCGATGTACCCCTCCGCCGGAGTTTGGATTGCCAACTGAAAATGACCGATAACGGTAAATCCGGTTTCCTGGACAGAACCTTGCGCAACCTTCGCATCGCCTGGCGGACGAGCGAAGCGATTGACAAGGACGGCTAATGGTTTTTAGATTCGCGTCCCGTCCGGAGTTTCGGTAAAAGTGGCGGGCGTGGTGGAATTGGTAGACACGCCAGGTTTAGGTCCTGGTGGCGGAAACGCCTTGGGGGTTCAAGTCCCTCCGCCCGCACCAGGCCTGTCCTCCATTGAAAACACGGGCCGTCACGGCCGCCAAAACAGCCGATCCTGGAAACATGACAGATTGAACAATCCATGCAAGTCACGGAAACAAAATCCGAAGGTTTGAAACGGCAGTTCAAGATCGCCGTCGCGGCCAGTGAAATCGAAACGCACATCGCCAATCGCTTGAAGGAACTGGCGCGGACCGTCGAGTTGCCCGGCTTTCGGCCCGGCAAGGCGCCGATCTCCGTTCTGGAGAAAAAATTCGGCTCTAAGGTCAGGGACGAGGTCTTGGAGCAGACGCTCAACGATACCTCATCCAAGGTCATGTCCGAACGGGATTTGCGGCCGGCCATGCCGCCAAGGATCAAGGTCACCTTATTCGAAGACGGCGCCGATCTGGAATACACCATGGCCGTTGAACTGTTGCCGGCGATCGAGCCCGGCGATTTCAGCAAAATCAAACTGCGGCGCATGACGGCTGTTGTCGACCAGGCCCAGATCGACCAAACCCTTGAACGCCTGGCCGAAACCCACAAAATCTCCGAGAAGGTCACCACCAAACGCCGTGCCAAAACCGGCGACACTGTGGTCATTGATTTCATCGGCAAGATCGACGGCAAGGGATTTCCCGGCAGCAAGGCCGAGGATTATGTCCTCGAGCTCGGTTCAGGCGGCTTCATTCCCGATTTCGATGACCAGTTGGTGGGCGCCAAGGCGGGGGATCACGTGGTTGTGAAGGTTATCCCCTCCGCCGAACACGAGGCTTCCAGATTGACCGGCGAGGAAGCCGTGTTCGACGTCACCATAAAGGAACTACAACAGTCGAAACCGGCCCCCATCGACGATGAACTGGCCAGGAAAATGGGCAAGCAAAATCTGCGGGAGCTGAAACAAGGCCTTCACGAGGAGCTGGACAGCTACTTCCAGGAGATCTCGCGTCAACGGCTTAAACGGACCTTGCTGGATATCCTCGCCGATGGCCATGACTTTGAAATTCCCGAGAGCTTGGCCGAACGGGAGCTTACCTCCATCTGGGCGCAATACGAAAATATCCGCAAAAACAACCCGGAAGACGAGGAAATTAAGGGCAAAAATGAAGACGATCTGAAAAGCGAGTTCCGATCCATCGCCGAGCGCCGCGTCCGGCTCGGACTTTTGCTGGCCGAGGTGGGCCGCCGCAACAACCTTCACGTCAGCCGGCAAGAGATCAGCCAGGCCATAATGATGGAAGCAAGGAACCAACCGGGGCGGGAGCATGAAATCATCGAATTCTACAAAAACTCACCCGAGGCTCTTGAGAGGATCAGGGCGCCGTTGCTCGAAAACAAGGTTGTGGATTTCATTCTGGAAAATGCCTCGATCGACGAAAAAAAGGTCTCGGTCGAGGAACTCATGACGGAACCGGAAAAATCCCACGCGCTGGCGGCCAAAACCAAAGCCAGACCCAAAGCCGCCCAAGGGAAGAAGAAAAAACCGGCGGCCAAAAAAGCGGCTTCCAAGCGGACGGCGACCGGGAAACAATGACGCCGATCCAGTGAAACTCCGGCAATAGGGTCGGAAAGTCCAAGGAATCGGCGGGAAAGGAGAAGCTCGGCTAATGAGGGACGCGGTCAGGACCACCATGAACACCCTTGTCCCCATGGTCGTTGAGACGACCAATCGGGGAGAGCGTGCCTTCGATATCTATTCGCGCCTGTTGAAGGAACGGATTATCTTTCTCACCGGCGGCGTCAGCGATGAACTGGCAAGTCTGGTCTGTGCCCAGTTCCTTTTTTTGGAATCGGACAACCCCAACAAGGACATCTCCTTTTATATCAACTCACCGGGCGGCATCGTCACCTCGGGTCTCGCCATTTACGATACCATGCGCTACATTCGGCCCGACGTCTCCACCGTCTGTATCGGCCAGGCGGCGTCCATGGGGTCGTTCCTGTTGGCCGCCGGCGCCAAAGGCAAGCGTTACGCCCTCCCCAATTCCCGGATCATGATTCACCAGCCCTCCGGCGGCATCTCCGGACAGGCCAGCGACATCGAAATCCAGGCAAAGGAGATTCTGGCGCTCAAGGACCGGCTCAACAAGATCTATGTCGAACACACCGGCCAATCCTTGGAGGTGATCGAATCCGCCGTCGAGCGCGACCTCTTCATGACCCCGGACGAAGCCAAGAAGTTCGGCCTTATCGATGAGGTTGTGGCCAAACGCTCGCCTCCGGACGACAACGGGGAAGACGATGACGACGAGGAC
>JAUXMA010000287.1 GCA_030623425.1 Rhodospirillaceae bacterium | reverse complement strand
GGCGACGATATCGATCTCGCCCATGGCGGTGCGAAAACCGCGGGCCAGGATGCGGTATCCGCGCAACCTGAGATGCCAAGCGGCAAAAGTTTCCGCCCACCGTCCAAACCGCCAGGCCTGTCGTTTGGTTTTCCGGGACCGGGCCGTCATTGCCGTGCCGCCTTTCTAAGTTCGCTGTTTGCCGGGCTTTGGCCGTCGCCGTTGTTTCAGTGCCAGGGCGCGGGCGTAAACCCGGCGCCGCGTTTGGCCGGTGGCGACGGCGACCATGGCGGCGGCGTCGCGAAGCGAGGATTCGCCGATGGCCCGATCGAGCAGGCGATCGAGTTCATCGTCGTCAATGCCGTTTTCGTCGCCGGCCGGCGCCACCACCACCGTCACTTCGCCTTTCGGCGCGCCGGTCTTGCGGTAATGGGCGGCAAGGATCGGCAAGGGGCCGCGACGGACTTCCTCGAACAGCTTGGTCAACTCCCGGCAGACGGAGGCCTGGCGGTCGCCGAAAGCCTCGGCCATGTCGGCAAGCGACGCCGCCAGACGCTTGGGGCTTTCCATCAACACCAGGGTCGCGCGCACGCCGGCGAGAGCGGCCAGGGCTTGGCGCCGGGCATTGGCTTTCGCCGGCAGGAAGCCCTGGAACATGAACCGGTCCGTGGGCAACCCCGACAGCACCAGGGCGGCGAGAACCGACGACGCGCCGGGCAGGGCGGTTACCGGCAGGCTTTCGGCGGCGCAGGCTCTGACCAGCTTGTAACCGGGATCGGAAACCAGCGGCGTTCCGGCATTGCATACCAGCGCCACAGTTTGGCCCTTTTTTAAGCGTTTGATCAAAGCCGGACGAGCCTTTTCGGCGTTGTGTTCGTGATAGGGGGCAAGCGGCGTGGCGATTCCGTGGATGGCGAACAGCCGGCTCGTCACCCGGGTGTCCTCGCAGGCGACCAGGTCGGCGTTGGTCAGCACCGCCAGCGCCCTCAAAGTGATGTCGGCGGCATTGCCAATGGGGGTGGCGACGAGGTAAAGACCGGGCGAGGGCTTTGCATCGGGCGGTTTGCGTCCGCCGCCGCCGGGGCAAGGTTCCGGCCGATCCTGGACGGTCGGCCGGCGAGGAGGCTTTTCGTTACCCGATGATTCGTTACCCGATGAACGGATTTTTTTCTTTCCGGTCTTTTTGGACGGTCGCGCCATGGCTGCTCGCCGTCGGCCTGTTGATGACGGCCTGCGAGTCTTCACCACTCACCGGCCTGATGCAAGATCGGATGGTAAAAATACCCGAATCCTCTTCACCGCCTCCGCCCAAGGCGCCGTCGCCGCCCGGTGTTGCCGCGCCCGCCTCGCGGCTGTCGTCGACGCGCGGCGTTCCGGGGAGCGAACCCGCCGACAAGAAATTGCCTTCTCTCTTGCCCTTTCTCTACCGGCAAGCTCCCGAAAACCGTGAACTCGCGCCGCCGGTTCCGCCGCCGCCGATGATGTCGGGGGTCAGGGTGGCGCTGCTCCTGCCGCTGTCCGGGAGCAACGCCCATTTGGGCGAGGCCATGCGCGACGCCGCCCAGCTCGCCCTCTTTGATTTTGCCGACGACGACTTCGAACTTTTGCTTTACGACACCAAGGGGACGCCGGAAGGGGCAATCGACGCGGCGGCCTTGGCCATCGGCGACGGCGCTTCGGTCATCCTCGGTCCCCTGCTTTCGTCCTCGGTCAGGGCATTGACCCCGCAAGCGCGCGCCGCCAACGTCGCCGTGCTCGCCTTTTCCAGCGACAGCTCGGTGTCGGGGGAAGGCGTCTATACCATGGGGTTCTACCCCAAAGCCGAGGTCGCGAGAGTGGTTTCTTTCGCCCGCTCGCGGGGAATTTTGAGGTTCGCCGCCTTGGTTCCCGACAACGACTACGGAGCGGCGGTGGTCGACACCCTTCGCCGTGCCGCCGAGGCCGCCGACGCCCAGGTGACCCGGGTTCAGTTCTACGATCCCGCCGCCGGCGACTTCTCGGATACCGTGCGCGTGCTGGCCGATTACGACGCCAGACGGCAGGTGCTGGTGGCGCAGATGACGGAATTGGAGAAGCAAGACAGCGAGGTCGCCAGGCGGGCTCTCAAGCGGCTGGAGAAAATGCAGACCATCGGCGAGCTGCCCTTCGACGCCCTGTTGCTGGCCGACGGGGGAAAAAGACTTCAAGCCATCGCCGCCTGGCTGCCTTTTTACGACATCGATCCGGGCAAGATCCGCATTCTCGGCACCGGCCTATGGGACGAACCTGGGATCGGCGCCGAACCGGCCCTGGTCGGGGGGTGGTTCGCGGCGCCTTCGCCCGCCGCCCGCGCCGATTTTGAACGGCAGTACGAAAAGATTTACGGGCAAAAAGCGCCGCGGCGGGCAACTCTCGCCTATGACGCCACTCTCCTCGCGGTGTTGCTGGCCAAGAAGAAAGGCGGCGCCGATTTCACCGCCCAGACCTTGACCAATCCGAGCGGCTATTCAGGCTCCGACGGCATTTTCCGCTTGCTTCCGAATGGCCGGGCCGAACGCGGCTTGGCGGTGATGCAGATCCGCCGGCACGGCGCCAAGGTCATCAGCGTGGCGCCGAAAACATTCCAGGCGGCGACCAATTAAGACCCCACGGGGGCGGGGGAGTGTACTCATAAACCGAGGGTTTGCTTACGGGGCTGCATTACGGACCTTTGAGACCCCGCCTCGGAGTGCTGGTTTTGAAGCGGACTAGTCGTGAATGATCTTAGCTGGCCAATCCCTAATTGGCCGCTGCCTGTTCCAGGGGCTGGGTCGAAATGAAGATGTCCTTGAACATGACGAGAAGGTTCTGGTCGATGCCGGTGGTCATTCTTTCCAGGATACCGAAGGCCTTTTCGACCGGAAACGCCTTCTTGTAGGGGCGGTTGTCGGTGAGTGCTCCGAAGATGTCGCAGATCACCGACATCCTGGCCAGGTCATTGAGTTCGTTGCC
>JAUXMA010000116.1 GCA_030623425.1 Rhodospirillaceae bacterium | reverse complement strand
GGGCGCGGGCGAGGTCCCCTCGGCCCGCTGGATGGGACACCAAAGGCAACGGCGGTGAACGGACAAGGAACCCCAGTTGAGGTCTTTGAAAAGGCGGACGTTCCGGTCTTTGACGCCATGCCCATGTCTTTGCCGCCGGCCCTCTTTTTGAGCCTGGATGGGGACCTTCGACTTAGGTGCCCCTGAACGCCCGCGGGCGCGCTTCGGCCGGCTTGGCCGGCGTTCAGGGGGAGCAAACTTAAAAAAAACTCGCAAGTGCGCACCACCTGACTGAACGAAGGACAAGACCCATGAACGTGCCCGAGGATCACAACCGCATCGTCATTTTCGACACCACCTTGCGCGACGGCGAGCAGTCGCCGGGGGCGTCGATGAACCTCAGCGAGAAGCTGCGCATCGCCCAGGTTCTCGAAGCGATGGGCGTCGACATCATCGAGGCCGGTTTCCCGATCGCCTCCGACGGCGACTTCGAGGCGGTCCGCGAGATCGCCAAGACGATCAAGGATTCCGTCGTCTGCGGCCTGGCCAGGGCAAGCAGGATGGACATCGAGCGCTGCGCCGAGGCCTTGCGGCCGACCGCAAGCGGGCGCATCCACACCTTCATCTCGACCAGCCCGCTGCACATGCACTACAAGCTGCGGATGCAGCCGGAGGACGTGCTGGCGGCGGTCACCGAGAGCGTCACCATCGCCCGCGACCACGCCGGCGACGTCGAGTGGTCGGCAGAGGACGGATCGCGGACCGAGCACGACTTCCTCTGCCGCTGCGTCGAGGCGGCGATCGCCGCCGGCGCCCGAACCATCAACATCCCCGACACCGTCGGCTACGCCGTCCCCGACGAGTTCGCCGGCCTCATCGGCATGCTTTTCGAACGGGTGCCCAACATCGACAAGGCGGTCATATCCGTGCATTGCCATAACGATCTCGGACTTGCCGTGGCCAACTCCCTGGCCGCCGTCGGCGCCGGCGCCCGGCAGGTGGAATGCACCATCAACGGTCTCGGCGAAAGGGCTGGAAACGCCGCCATGGAGGAAATCGTCATGGCCTTGCGCACCCGCCAAGACCGCCTGCCCTTCACTTGCGGCGTCAGGAGCGAGGATATCACCAAGGCTTCGCGCCTGGTCTCGGCGACCACCGGTTTCAAAGTCCAGCCCAACAAGGCCGTCGTCGGCGCCAACGCTTTCGCCCATGAAGCCGGCATCCACCAGGACGGGGTGCTGAAGTACGCCGGGACCTATGAAATCATGACCCCCGAATCGGTGGGCCTGAGCAAGTCGACACTGGTTCTGGGCAAGCATTCGGGCCGCCACGCCTTCAAAGAGAAACTCAAGGACCTTGGCTACGACCTGGGCGACAACGCCATCCAGGACGCTTTCAAGCGGTTCAAGGACTTGGCCGACAAAAAGAAGGAGATCTTCGACGAAGACATCATCGCCCTCGTCGACGAGGAGAGACGCGTCAACGACCGCATCGCCCTGCTGTCGCTCGAGGTCCTCTGCGGCACCAAACACCAGCCGTCGAAAGCGGAAATGGAGCTATTGTTCGATGGCAAGAGCAAGTCCTGCCAAGCGACGGGCGTTGGCCCCGTGGACGCCGCCTTCAACTGCATCAAGAAGCTGATCGAGCACGAGGCAAGGCTGCAACTTTACCATGTCCACGCCGTCACCCAGGGCACCGACGCCCAGGCCGAGGTGACCGTGCGCCTTGAGGAAAATGGCAAGACCGTCAACGGCCAGGGGGCGGATACCGACACCATGGTCGCCTCCGTCAAGGCCTATGTGAACGCCTTGAATAAATTGCTGGTAAAAAGGGGCAAATTGGCGCCGGCGGCGCTTTCGGCCTAGAGCATATTCATGTTGAAAAGAACCAGCACCGGCCCGCTCCCCCGCCCGGCCAGCAAGAAATTCGGTGACAGCATACTAATTTTCAAACCTTGCCATTTGCAAACAAGCGGAAAGATGAAAATTAGTATGCTGTCACCGAATTTCTTGCTGGCCGGGCGGGGGAGCGGGCCGGTGCCGGTTCTTTTCAACATGGATATGCTCAGTGGCGGCAGGGGTCTTAGCAGCCGCGAGTTTCATCCGCAAGGTTGAAAAGTCCGGCGCTCACGCCAAGGCGTTGAAGTCATCCAGCAACATGGCGATGCGGCCGGAATCCATTTGGTCCATGATGATCTGGGCGCGGCGGTAGGCGGCGACCAGGTCCATCTCGCGGATGCGCTGCTTGACCCGGGGAATGTTCGCGGGAATCATCGAAAACTCCCGTAAACCGAGGCCCAGAAGGAGGGCCGTATAGCGGGGATCGCCCGCCATCTCACCACAGATGGAGACAGGGATGCGGGCGCGCAGCGCGGCTTCGGCCGAGAGCTGAATCAGACGCAATACCGCCGGGTGCAGGGGGTCGTAAAGGTACGCCACATGTTCGTCGCCGCGGTCGATGGCCAGCGTGTACATGGTCAGATCGTTCGACCCGATGGCGAAAAAATCGCTGACCTGGGCCAGGGCGTCGGCCGAAAGCGCCGCCCCCGGAACCTCGATCATGGTGCCGACGGGCGGCAGGGGGTCGGCGATGGCGACGTGCCGGCACTTCAGTTCTCCGGCCGCCCGATGAAGGATGTCGCGGGCCTGGCGGACTTCCGAAACGGAGGAAACCATGGGCAGCAGGATGCGTATTTTTCCATGCGCGCCGGCCCTGAGAATGGCTTGGAACTGGCTCTCGAGAACGTCGGTGCGGGAAAGCGACAGGCGGATGCCGCGCAAGCCGAGCGCCGAAGAGGCGCTGGCGCCGAATTCCCCCATCAACGCCGCGGCGGTCTTCTCGCCGCCGACGTCCAGCGTTCGCACGGTCACCGGACGGCCCTCCATGCTTTCGACCAAGTCCTTGAGGATTCGGTATTGCTCTTCCTCGGCGGGAATGTCGTCGCGGTTCATGAACATGAACTCGCTGCGCAAAAGCCCGATGCCGGTGGCGCCGACGTGGGAAACCAAGGTCATCTCGGCGGGCAGTTCGACGTTTGCTTGCAATACGACATTCGTGCCATCACGGGTGACGGCCGGCTGATGGCGCAGGCGCGACAAGCGTTTTTTCTCGCGTTTGTGTTCGCGGATACGGTGCTCGAAGGCCGCCCGTGTCGGCGGCGTCGGATTGACGACAATGCGTCCCCTATCGCCATCGACGACGATTCCCTCGCCGGCGTTGATGCTTTTGAGCAGGCCGGCCGCCCCCATCACCGCCGGCAGGCCCAAGGCGCGGGCCATGATGGCGGCATGCCCCTCGGCGCCGCCAAGCAGGGTGGCGATGCCGGCGACGCGTTTGGGGTTAAGTTGCGCGGTGTCCGCCGGCGTCAGTTCCTCGGCGACAATCACGCTCCCCTTGGGCACATGTGTCACCGGCTTGGGAGGTGACTTGGCAAGGTTGCTGATCAAGCGTCTCGCCAACTCGCGGATATCGTCCAGACGGGCGGCGAGATAGGGATCGTCCATGGCCATGAAACTATCGGAGATTTCCGCCAGCTCGGCTTGCACGGCGGCTTCGGCGTTGATGCGGTTGTCGATGACGCGCCGCTCGGCGCCGCGGACCAGGCGTGAATCCTTGAGCATGTGGAAATAAGCGTCGAGCAGAAAGCCCAGTTCTTCCGCCGCCGCACCCGGCATGGTCCGGGCCTTGGCGCGGAGACGGCCGATTTGCCCGCGGGCACGGTTCACGGCGCCGTTGAAACGGCTGCGTTCGTCGGCCACTTTGCCGGCGGCAATGCGATACTCGGGCACGGAAATGGCGCTGCTTTCACGAAAATGGACGACTCCAATCCCGATACCCGGGGAAACGCCCAAGCCTTCAAAAGTGCGCTCCTTGCTTGACTTCTTGGCCATGATGCCGCCGCCTTCAGCCCTCCTCGAAGTTGGCTTCGATCAGCAGGCGCAAGGCCTCGAGAGCCTGCTTGGCCTGCCGGCCGGTGATGTTGATTTCAAGCTCGCTTCCCGGTGCCGCCGCCAGCATCATCAGACCCATGATGGAAAGCCCGGAAACCGTTTGGTCCCCTTTGCTGACGGAAACCGTGGCGTCGAAACCGCCGGCCAACTTGGCGAACCTGGCGGCGGCGCGGGCGTGAAGGCCGCGTTGGTTTCTGATCGTCGCGGTACACTTGACTTTGTCTCCCTTGGCCTGGACGCAACAATCGGCGGCGCTGCCCCCGTTGGACCTGTTTGCCGCTCGGCGTCGCGCCCGCGGCCGTTCGGAGTTCGTCGCCGCGTCTTTTCTCATTCCCCGTCCTTGGTCAGCAGTTGCGAGGCGATATTGATGTATTTGCGGCCTGCTTCCTGAGCGCTGGTGGCGGCTTCGGCCAGGGATTCCGATGTGCGGACGCTGGCCAGCTTGATCAGCATCGGCAGGTTGACCCCGGCGATCACCTCGACGTTGGCTTTTTCCATGATTGAGATGGCGAGGTTCGATGGCGTTCCGCCGAACATGTCGGTCAGCAGCACGACCCCGTTTCCCTTGTCGGCCTTGGCGACTTTCTCCAAAATGTGAACGCGGCGTTCCTCCATGTCGTCGTCGGGGCCGATGCAGACGGTGGCGATGTCCTTTTGCGGACCGACCACGTGCTCCAGCGCGGCGACCAGTTCCTCGGCCAGACGGCCGTGGGTGACAAGAATCATTCCGATCATGGTTTTTTCAACCTCAAGGCAAGCTTTGCCGTTACAAATCCCTGTGATTAAGGCGGACCTGTTGGTTCTGTTCGCGCAGCCACGCCGCCAGTTTCTCGACGATGAAAACCGAGCGGTGGCGTCCGCCCGTGCAGCCCACCGCAATGGTGAGATAACTCTTGCCCTCGGCGGCATAACGCGGCAAGAGCGGTTGTAAAAGCTTGGTCAACCCTTCGAAGAATTGCCGAAACCCCGCGTCCGCGGAAATAAAATCGGCGACCTCGCGATCCTTGCCCGTCAGCGGTTTCAGATTGGGATCATAATGAGGGTTGGCGAGAAAACGCACATCGAACACCAGATCGGCTTCTCGGGGAAGTCCCCGGCGGAACGAAAACGAGATGACGAAAACGGCCAGCCCTTGCTTGCCGGCCTGTTCGAAATGTCCCTGCAAAATTCCTTTCAGTTCCCCCGGCGCCAGCCCGCTGGTGTCGATGACAATGTCGGCGCGGCCGCGCAAGGGCGACATCAAACGGCGTTCACGCTCGATTCCGTCGCTGACCGGGCGGTCCTGGGCGAGGGGATGGCGATGCCGGGTTTCCACGTAACGGCGGCGCAGTTCGTCATCATCGCAGTCCAGGAACACTACTTTGACCTCAAGCGCGTTTACGGAAACCATATGGTCCAGTTCCTTGAGGAACGGCTCGACGCCGAAATCGCGGGTGCGGATGTCGATGCCGACGGCGATGGAACGCTGAAAATCGCCACCGCCGAATACCGGCTGGGCCGGGGCCACCAAGCTGCCGATGAGTGACAGCGGCACGTTGTCCACCGCTTCATAGTCCAGATCCTCAAGGGCTTTGAGAGCCGATGTTTTGCCCGCCCCCGACATGCCCGTGATCAGTAGCACGTGCCTCATGCCGGCATTCCCCGCGGCCGCGGTTCCCGCCTCGGCTTGCTCGAAGGGGGGGATGGAAATGGCTTTGTCGCTCATATTTTCCTGTCGGCGCCGGACACGGAACCTCGCCTTAGGCTGTTCATGGGATGCGCATTATAGTGCCTTTGGCGATTTGCAAGGCAAGACGAACCTTGGGAACGGCTGAAACCTCAAACGGGTTCAGCTTGAACAGGGGAAGAGAAACCCCAAGGTAATGATAAGTTTCGGGTTCGGGCAAGCGCTCCATTTCGGTTTCCGGGACCAGCTCTATCGCCAGGCCGAGCACAACGTCCGGGCAACGGTCCATCCGCAAAACGCCCAGCCCGCGCACTTCCAAAAGGCCGGCGATGGCGGAGGGCGCATAAGCGAGGAGTTTTCCCTCGCTAACCTCCAACTCGG
>JAUXMA010000027.1 GCA_030623425.1 Rhodospirillaceae bacterium | reverse complement strand
CGCGACGGCATCGATTATCCGATGCCGGAAGAGGATCTGCGGTGGTATATCGAGTTCTTCTCCGTTTGATCCGCATCGGCGCGAGAATTTCTGTCACCGAATTTCCCGTCAGCCCTGATCGATGCGAAGGGCGATGAAGCGCAGCCCCCCCTGTCCCTCCACCAAAAAGAGCACCGACTTGCGGCCCGACGAGCGGGCCTCGTCAATCCGCGAGACGATCTGCACCGGCTGGGTCACCTTCTGCTGGCTCACCTCGACGATGAGGTCGCCGGGACGGATGCCTTTTCCGGCGGCGACGCCGCCATCCTCGACCGAGGTCACGACGACCCCCGCCGTATCCTTGTCCAGCTTGTATCGGTCGCGCAGGCGGCTCGTCACCGATGACAGGGTCAGGCCCAATTGCTTGACGACGGTCAGTTTGCTTTCCTTCGTCCCGTCGCCGGACCGGAACGCGACTTGCGGGCTGCTTTCCTCGAGTTTTCCAACGGTCACTTGGAGCCGCACCTTTTTGTTGTCTCGCCAGATCACCACCGAGACCTCTTTGTCGACGTCCGTATCGGCGACGAGGCGGGGCAAGCTGCGCATCCTGGATATGGATTTGCCGTCGAATTCGAGGATGATGTCACCGGCCCGGATTGTCGCCTTCTCGGCGGGACCATCCTCTATGACGCTGGCGACCAAGGCTCCCTCGGCCTTTTCCAGGCCAAGAGTCTCGGCGATCTCGCTGTTCACCGTCTGGATGCGCACACCAAGCCAACCCCGGCGCACAAGTCCTTGCTTGATCAATTGACCGATGATCCGTCGAGCCGTTGAGGATGGAATGGCGAAACCGATGCCGACACTGCCCCCCGAGGGCGAGTAAATGGCCGAATTGATGCCGATGACTTCGCCTTTGGTGTTGAACATCGGCCCGCCCGAGTTGCCGCGGTTGATGGAGGCGTCGGTCTGAATGAAGTCATCGTAGGGGCCGGAATTGATGTCGCGGTGGTGGGCCGAGATGATGCCGACGGTGACGGTGCCGCCCAAACCGAAAGGATTGCCGATGGCGATCACCCAATCGCCGATCCGCGCTGTATCCGAATCCCCGAAACTTATGGTTTTGAGCTTGCTCTTCGACTTCACTTTGAGAACGGCAAGGTCGGTCCTGGGGTCGCGGCCGGTCAGTTCCGCCTCGAGCCGAGTACCGTCCTGAAGAATAACGGTGATTTTGTCGGCCTCCGCGATCACGTGGTTGTTGGTCACCACATAGGTTTCGCCTTGGCTGTTGGATTCGACGATGAATCCCGACCCCAAGGCGGTGATCCGGCGTTGGCGCTGTTGCGGGCGGTTGCGCTCGAAAAACTCTTTGAAGAATTCCTCGAAAGGCGAGCCGGGAGGAAATTGGGGAATTTGCGGCCCGCCGCCGCCTTCGATCGTCTGGGTGGTGGAAATGTTGACCACGGCGGGAAGAAGCTTTTCCGCCAGGTCGGCGAAGCTTTCCGGCACCGCCTTGGCGTTGGCCGCCACCGAGGCGGCGATGAAACCAAAGGCGATGAAAACGGCCGCCAACCAGGCGGCCCGTGGACGGATGGAAGCCGAACTCAACCGCTGGGCACGGGCCGCTCCAAAGTTCAGGTGATCCACTTCAAGGTTCTCCACGCATTTCAGGTTTTTCAAACCACACGGCATTTAGTCATCACCGCCCCATTGTCAAGAACCGGAGCGGAGTGTTGGCGGGGCCGCATGGAGCAAAAAAATGTTGGAACCAAGGCCCCGCGAACACAATAATGCGATCACCCGCGGATCAGCCAAACGATGCCGACGCCGACGATCGCCGCCGTCAGTCCGACGGTCCGCAAGGTATTCTGGGGCTGCGCCAGCATACTCAGCATCATCCTTTTCATGGCGTCGGGAAAAAGGGCGTAAATGGCCCCTTCGATGGCGATTGCCAAGGCCAGCGCGGTCATGAGATCGGTCATGGTCGCCTCCGTCGATCTCGGCGGTGGATGGCGCCGCGCGGCTCGCCAAAGCGGACGCCGTCGGCCCCTCATGCCGGCTCAACGACCCGGTTACTTCCTTTTGGATTTGCCGGTGATGTCACTGAAAAACCGGAAAAAGTCGCCATCCGGCGGACCGATATAACGCGTCGATTCGCCGGTGAGCCCTTCACTGAGCGCGTTCATGGAAACCCAAAAATCGAAAAAGTCGCGGTCCTGGCCGTAGGCGGCGTTATAAGTGTTTTGCGCCTTGGCCTCGCCCTCGCCGCGCAGGATATCTCCTTTCTTTTGGGCGTTGGCCTGGATGATCGTGCGCTGCTTGTCGGCATCGGCGCGGATGCGTTTCGCGTCTTTCTGCCCCTCGGCGCGTATCTTGCGGGCCTCCTGCTCGCGCTGGGTCTGCATGCGGCGGAAGATCGCCTGGCTGTTTGCTTCCGGCAGATCGACCCGCTTCAGCCGCACGTCGATGACGTCGATGCCGAAAGCCGTGCCTTGCAGTTTGACCCGATCGGCGATGTTGCGGATGAGCTTGCCCCGTTCCGCCGTTAGAAGGGTGGCCAAGGAGACTTCACCGAAAACGGCGCGAAGGTTGGCGTTGATGAGGTTGCCCAGGCGGATTTGCATGCCGCGTTCGTTGTTCACCGTCTGGTAAAACTTCAGGGGATCCATGATCCGGTAGCGGGCGAAGGCGTCGACCACCAATTGTTTCTGATCGCTGGTCGGCACTTCCTCGGCTTTGGCGTCGAAGTCAAGGACCCGTTTGTCGAAAGCAACAACGTTCTGGATGAACGGCAGCTTAAAATGAATACCGGGATCCCGAACCACGCGGACGGGGTTGCCGAACTGCAAGACCAGGGTTTGCTCCGCCTGATGGACCGTAAACACCGCCCCGAAGGCGGTCACGCCGAGGGCGATGACGATTAAGCCGATCACGGCGAGGATTGTTTTGTTCATTGTCATTGGATTACCTCCCCGCCGCGCTTGCCGAGCTCCCGCAGAGGCAGATAAGGAACGACGCCGCTGCCGCCCATCGAGTTATCGATCAGCACCTTGTCCATGCCGCGCATCACCGATTTCATGGTTTCCAGGTAAAGGCGGCGTGTTGTCACTTTTTTATCCTGTAAGTACTCTTTGTACACGGAGAGAAAGCGTTGCGATTCGCCGCTGGCGAGGGCGATTTTCTGTTGCTTGTAACCTTCGGCTTCCTTGACGATCTTCTGGGCCTCGCCTTCGGCCCTCTCGACGACCTCGTTGAGGTAGGCTTGGGCCTCGTTGACGGCGCGCTCCTTGTCGGCGCGCGCCGCCTGGACGTCCCGAAACGAGTCGAGCACGCGGCCGGGAGGATCGATCTTCTGCAATTGCACCCGGGTGACCAAGATTCCGGCGCCGTAATCATCGAGGATACTCTGGATCAGAATCTTGGCTTCATCCTGAATCTTGACTCGCCCCTTGGTGCGGACGAACTCGAAGCTCGATTTGCCGAGGAGCTCGCGCATGGCGCTTTCCGATGCGTCCTTGACGGTCTGCGCCGGGTTGCGGATGTGAAAGAGGAATTTGCCGGCATCATTGATCACCCAGAAGGTGACGAACTGGACGTCGATGATGTTCTCGTCGCCGGTGAGCATCAGGCTTTCTTCGATGACGTCACTCCTCGCCCCGCCCTGACGCCTCGCCTCACGCCTCGCCTCCTGGGGCGTCTCGAAGCCCGCGCGGAAGCCGACATTGGTCAGATTCTCACGGGTCACCTTCGGCTTGTAAACGGCGCCGATGGGCGGCGGCAGGTTGTATCTCAACCCAGGATCGGTCGTCGCCACCCATTTGCCGAAAATCAGCGCCACCCCCTGCTCTTCCGGCTGGACGCGGTAGAACCCACTGGCCAGCCAGAAGGCGAGCACCACCAAGCCAATGAGAATTATGCCACGCGTCCTGCCGGCGCCGCCCGGCATGAAGCTTTTGAATCGGTCCTGGCCGCGGCGCAACAGGTCTTCGATGTCCGGCGGCCGCGGACCGCCTCCCGACCCGCTGCCCCAAGGTCCCTGTCCGCTGCCGCCTTTTGGAGTCCACGCCATGATGATGTATTCCCTATGACGATCCCGGGATATCCTTTGCCCGGGATATCCTTTGAAGGATCGCCTCTTGTATTTTGTGCTTCAAATGTTAATTCGTAAAGTTGAGACGGATTTATCTTATAGGACAGCTTGGCGGGCGGCGCAATGTGCTTTGCGACCGTGACGCCCGCATGGTTTCGGCCAAGCTAGAGGGAGTACCCGGCATGACGCAGGTCAACGAGCAACAGATTCTCAAGGCCCTAGAACAAGTCTTGGATGCGGATCGCGGCAAAGACATCGTCAGTCTGAACATGGTCTCGGGCCTGCAAATCAAGGACGGCCACGTCGCTTTCGCCATCCAGGTCGACCCCGAGCGCGGCGCCAGTATGGAACCTTTACGCCACGAGGCGGAAAAGACCGTTCACGCGCTCTCCGGTGTCATTTCGGCGACCGTGGTGCTGACCGCCGAACGGCCCCCCTCCGGCGACGCGCCGGGCGGAGAGGAAACGATCACGCCGGCGGCCGAAACCGCCGCCCCTTTGTTGCCGGACGTCAAGTCCATTGTCGCCATCGCCTCCGGCAAGGGCGGGGTCGGCAAGTCGACGATGGCTGTCAATCTGGCCTTGGCCCTGGCCGCCGCCGGGCACCGGACCGGTCTTCTCGACGCCGATATCTATGGCCCGTCGATTCCGCGCATGTTGGGCATTTCCGGGCAACCCGTACCGACCGCCGAAGGCGCCCTCGAGCCGATGGAAAACTATGGCGTCAAATGCATGTCCATGGGTTTCCTGATCGAGGACGAGGCCCCCTTGATCTGGCGCGGGCCGATGGTCCAGTCGGCGTTGCAGCATTTGCTGCGCGATGTCAACTGGGGCGAGCTTGACGTGCTCGTTGTCGACATGCCGCCGGGCACCGGCGACATCCAGTTGACCCTCACCCAGCAGGCTCCCTTGACCGGCGCCATCATCGTCTCGACCCCCCAGGACATCGCCCTTTCCGACGCCCGCAAGGGCCTGAACATGTTCCGCAAGGTGGACGTGCCGGTGTTCGGCATCGTCGAGAACATGAGCTATTTCCGCTGCCCCCATTGCGGCGAACGCTCGGAAATCTTCAGCCACGGCGGGGCGCGCCGGGAAGCGGCGCTATCGGGCGTGGATTTCCTGGGCGAGATCCCGTTGGACATAGACATCCGCGAGACTTCCGACGGCGGTCACCCCATCACCGTTTCCAAACCGGACAGCGACCACGCCAAGGCCTACCGCGCCATCGCCGCGAAAACCTGGGAAAAGATCGGCCTCGCCTTGCAAGAACGCCAAGCCGAAGCGCCCCGGACCGTGGTTCAGTAATCAACCGGAATGGCTCGCTTTCCGCCCTTCGGATAGGTCCGCAACCGTCGTTCGACCTTGCGATAGCGTTCGGTTAGGGCATTTTCCGATCGAGGACGACAAAACTGTATGGGGGCGTATCCGCGCCCGGCTCCGCGGCGTGATGGTATTGGCGCGAGGTTTCCCTCCACGCCGCGCGATCGAAGTTGGGAAAATAGACGTCGCCATGCACTTCCCTGTGAACTTCCGTCACATACAAACGATCCGCTGTTGGCAGAAACATTTCGTAAATCCGCGATCCGCCGATGACCATGATTTCATCGGCTTTTTCCATCATGGCGACGACCTTGGCGGCGTCCAGCGCTCTTTCCAGGCCATCGACCACGTGGATTCCTTCTTGCTGGTAGAACGTCTTGCGGGTGATAACGATGTTGGTCCGTCCGGGCAGGGGTTTGCCAATGGACTCAAAGGTCTTGCGGCCCATGATCAAGGGCTTGCCCATGGTCAAGGATTTGAAATGCTCGATGTCTCCGGGAAGGTGCCAGGGGATGCCGCCAGCATGGCCGATGACCCGGTTTTCAGCCATCGCCACAATAATGGACAGGCGCATGGAAAATCCTTACACGGCGACAACGGCCTTGATAAGAGGATGGGCTTGATAGCCTTGCAGATCGAAATCCTCGTATTTGAAATCGAAGAGATTGCCGACGTCCGGGTTGATTTTCATCCTCGGCAAGGGCAGAGGCTGGCGGCCCAATTGTTGTTTCGCCTGTTCTAAATGGTTGGCGTAGAGGTGAACGTCGCCGAACGTATGGACGAAGTCTCCGGGCCTCCAACCCGTCACCTGGGCAACCATCATCGTCAGAAGCGCGTAAGAAGCGATATTGAAAGGGACGCCCAGGAAAATATCGGCGCTACGCTGGTAGAGCTGGCAGGATAATCTGCCGTCGGCGACGTAGAATTGAAAAAGACAATGGCAAGGCGGTAACGCCATGTTGCCGATTTCGGCGACGTTCCAGGCGCAGATGATCAAGCGGCGCGAATCGGGATTGCTCCTGATTTCCTCGATCACCCGGCTGATTTGATCGATGTGCCCGCCGCCGGGTGTCGGCCAGGATCGCCATTGGGCGCCGTAAACGGGACCGAGGTCGCCGTTTTCGTCGGCCCATTCATCCCAGATTCTAACGCCGTTGTCTTTCAGGTACCCGATATTGGTGTCGCCTTTCAGGAACCACAGCAATTCATGAATGATCGACTTGAGATGCAGCTTCTTTGTCGTCACCACGGGGAAACCATCGTTCAAATCGAAACGCATCTGATAACCGAATACGCTCCGGGTACCTGTGCCGGTCCTGTCGCTTTTGACGCTTCCGTGGCGGAAAACGTGGTCGATCAAATCCAGGTACTGTTTCATGAGCCTGATTCCATCCCCACGGGCCGGGTCCTTACCCGCGGGCGGCACTTTACCGTTTCCCGCCGCCGAGGCAAAGCTTCCCATTACCCTTCCGCCCATCATTTGGCCCCTTTCCAAGCCCCCCGAAAGTTTCTATATTATTAAGTGCCGGGAAACCGGCTATGGCGATAAACGCTTTATGGAATAAGCGTTGCGGACCCGGGGGCAGTACCCGGCGCCTCCACCAATTCCTTCCCCGTTCCGACGAGGATTTCGAATGGGGGCGAAACAGGATCGACGCGCGCGGTAAAGGTAGGGTTTTCGCCCGGCATGGCACCACCGTTATCGGGCCAACTTGATAAATGCCAATGATAACGAGGCATTTGCTTTAGCCGCTTAAGGCTAAAACGGGGTTCGGGGGGCACCTGGCAACAGAAGCCCCCCACTTAAAGCCGCCGCCGCCGATTCCACGAAAGTGGAAAAGGCCCTAACGCACTGGCGGCAATCGCAGGCATGGCCGCGACCGAGACGTAAACGCCGCACGGAACGCGGCGACATTGGGAAATTAAATGGACATGGATCCTCTTCCCTACGACCATTGGATCGAAAATGCCTTGCGCAACGTCATCCGCCAGGCGTTGCGGGTGACGGCGCAAGAAGGGCTTTCCGGCGACCATCACTTCCTTATCACCTTCCACACTGGCGCCGAGGGCGTCAAAATACCGCCTTCCTTGCGAGCCGAACACCCGGACGAGATGACCATCGTGATCCAGCGGCAGTTCGAGAATTTGGTCGTCGGCGACGACGCTTTCACGGTAACGCTCCGGTTCAGCGGCAAGGCCGAGCGCTTACACGTCCCTTTGGCGGCCGTCACTTCATTTTCCGACCCGGCGGTCGACTTTGGACTGCAACTCAATATGACGTACAAAGCCAGCCAAGGCGAGGACGGCAAGGTTGTCATGGAACCGGGCTTGGCGGATCAATCCGACGACGCCAGCGACGACAAGGCGACCGGCGAGGTCATCGCCCTCGACGCCTTCCGCAAAAAATAATTCCGGCGACCCTAGTGTTCCATCCCGCCATTGCGTTGAAATCGCAAAGCCGGGAACCAATTTTACCATACATACGGGAAATCGCCCATGAGCCAACTCGCACGCCACGAAATGTTCCCTTTGGGCGACGATGCCGCGCCTTATCGTTTGCTCACCGCCGATCACGTCGGCACCGCCAGGTTTGAAGAGGAAACGATCCTGAAAGTGGATCCCGCCGCCTTGACCCTGCTGGCGGCGGAAGCGTTTAACGATTGCGCGCATCTATTGCGGCCCGGACATTTGGCGCAGCTGAGGAAAATCCTCGACGACCCGGAAGCTTCCGACAACGACAGGTTCGTTGCCCTCGATCTTTTGAAAAACGCCAACATCTCCTCGGCCGGCGTGCTGCCGATGTGCCAGGACACCGGCACCGCCATCGTCATCGCCAAAAAGGGCGGACGAGTATGGACCGGCGGCGGCGACGGGGCGGCGCTGGCCGAAGGCGTTTGCAAAACCTATACGCAAGCCAACCTCAGGTTTTCCCAGTTGGCTCCCTTGGACATGTACAGCGAAGTCAACACCGGCAACAACCTGCCCGCCCAGATCGACATCCACGCCGCCGACGGCGACACATACGAGTTCCTCTTCCTGGCCAAAGGCGGCGGTTCGGCCAACAAGACCTTTCTTTATCAAAAGAGCAAGGCGTTGTTGAACCCGGACAGTCTGATGCAATTCCTCGACGAAAAGATCAGAACCCTGGGCACCGCCGCCTGTCCCCCCTATCACTTGGCCATCGTCGTCGGCGGCACCTCCGCCGAGGCCAACCTGAAAACGGTGAAACTGGCCTCGGCCCGCTATCTCGACGGCCTGCCCAAACGGGGCAGCGAATCCGGCCACGCTTTCCGCGACCTGGAATTGGAAGAGGCTGTCCATGGGTTGACCCAATCCTTGGGCATCGGCGCCCAGTTCGGCGGCAAGTATTTCTGCCACGATGTCCGCGTCATCCGGCTGCCCCGTCACGGAGCGTCATGTCCGGTCGGCATCGGAGTGTCCTGTTCCGCCGATCGCCAAATTCTCGGAAAAATCACCGCCGAAGGTGTTTTCCTTGAGCAATTGGAGACCAATCCGGCCAAGTACCTGCCCGAAGTCACCGAAGAAAACCTGGGCGGCGAAGTGGTCGAAATCGACCTCAACCGGCCGATGGCCGAGATCCTCGAAAATTTGCGCCGCCATCCGATCAAGACGCGGCTGATGCTGACCGGCCCCCTGATCGTCGCCAGGGACATTGCCCACGCCAAGCTCAAGGAACGCTTGGACGCGGGCCGGGGCTTGCCACAATACTTCAAGGATCACGCCGTCTATTACGCCGGTCCGGCTAAAACGCCCGAAGGCTACGCCTCGGGTTCCTTCGGTCCGACGACGGCGGCACGCATGGACCCTTACGTCGGCGCCTTCCAGGCCCAAGGCGGCTCGATGGTGATGCTGGCCAAAGGCAACCGGTCGAAACAGGTGACCGAGGCCTGCCGGAAGCACGGCGGCTTTTATCTCGGCTCCATCGGCGGCGCGGCGGCGCGCCTGGCCCAGGACTGCATCAGAAAAGTGGAATGCCTCGAGTATGAGGAACTGGGCATGGAGGCCATCTGGAGGATCGAGGTCGACAACTTCCCCGCTTTCATCGTCATCGACGACAAAGGCAACGACTTCTTCGCCGAATTCCAGGCGCCGATCCATGACGGCTGAGGATAAGGGCGAACCCGTGAACGTCCCATCCGCCATCGCCCATGAGGCGGAAGGGCGGTGAAGCTTCCCGCGCCGAACTTCGACAGCGGTTTCGCCGTCGAGGCGGCCTTGCGCACCAGGCGGTCGGTGCGGGACTACGGCGAGGCGCCGTTAGGCCTTGCCGAGGTTTCGCAGCTGCTGTGGGCGGCGCAGGGGCGCCCTCCATCAGGAGTGGATCGCCGACTGCGCCGCCATCTTTGTGTTCGCCGCCGTCGTCGAACGGGCGACCCGGAAGTACAGGCAGCGGGGCCGGCGCTACATTCTCCTGGAAACCGGACACGCCGCCCAGAACGTATTGCTGCAGGCGGCCGCCCTCGATCTCGGCGCCGCCGTCGTCGGAGCCTTCGACGATGGCGAGCTGAAAAAGGCCGTCGGCATGAGCCGGGACGAGGCCGCCGTCTACATCTTGACCATCGGACATGAACGGCGATGACCGCTCCCGGCCTTTTGTTCGACGGCCCCGTCGGTGCGCCCCCGACCATCGCCCTCGCCCTGATCATCGGCAAGGACGGGCTTTATTTCAGGAACGACGACGACAACCGTGGCGATTGCGAAGGCGATAAAGGCGATAAATGAAGACGGGAATTTTGAACGAGGGCGAAAGCCGCATCGGCAAGCGATCCGTCCTCATCGCCGGCCATCAGACCAGCGTGTCGCTTGAAAATTGTTTTTGGCGGCGGCTCAAGCAAATCGCCCAATCCCGCGGCATTTCCCTGAACCGGTTGATCACCGAGATCGACCGAACCCGCACCGGCAACCTGTCGAGCGCCATCCGCGTTTTCGTGCTTGACGACGCCATCGACAAATCCTGACCGAAAGCCAAAGGGGAGCCGGCAAAACACGTTATCCGGCCGAACCTCAAGTCCGCCAATTCTTCCACTGCAAAAAAATGGTTCTTCACCGATCACCGGGGAAGTGCGGCCCGACCTGCCGCCGGGGATGATGCCCCGTGGATCCCAGGTCGGCTCGGGAGAATGGCCGCAAGGCCTCCGGCGGCTGCTTTTTGTCAAGG
>JAUXMA010000241.1 GCA_030623425.1 Rhodospirillaceae bacterium | reverse complement strand
TATCTCCGTTGCGGGCTTTGAAGGCGGTGCTCAGCATGTCGTCGAGATGACCGCGGATCGTCTCCAGCCTTTTGACCACGTTGTCGAGGAAATCGACGGCGTCCTTGATATCAGCCTGGATGTCGAGCCATTTGTCGGCATCCAAGTTGATCGAATTAACCTTCTGCTGAAAGTCGGCGCTGAGTCCACGCTGTTTTTGGGCAACGGCCCGAGCGTTGAACTGTAGCAACTGCGCTTGCAGGATAAACGTCGCCCAGTCCTGCGCTTTGACGGGCGTGAGAATGGTCATGGCCTGCCCCTCGCGGCTTCTCCCTTTCAAGCAGTCCATACCCGCACGGGATTCTCCCGCAAGGGTTTACCCACACGGTCTTCTCATGTGGGATCGTTGCATAAGGGATGATAACACACCGCCGCCGCCGATGCCATATGGCGTCTTTTAGAATGGCGTCTCTTGGAACAGGGCCGCGGGGCCTTCGTGGCGGTAAGGGGACGGGGGTCAGGCCTTGGCGGCTGTTCCGTCCATTTTGAAATGCGGTTTCAGGGCTTCGTGAAGCGCCCACACATCGCCGCCCTCGAAGACGATCCTGATGAGATTGTCTTTGTCGCAGCGGTTGACGAGGGAGATGATTTCCCGCATTTCCTTTAAGATCTTGGCGATATCGCGACGAACCTCGGGGGAGCTTCCGGACAGCGATTGCAAGGCCTTGACACGGGTCGGATTGTCGGCCAACTGCTGTTTCAGGGCGCGGAAAAAGACGTTCTTGTCGCCCGTCGAATAAGCGTCGACCAGCCCGCTGACGAATTCCTTGATTTCCCTCTTGTCGCGTTGTCCCTCTTCCATCAGCTGGACCAGCAATTGGGTGGCGGAAACACTGATGTCCGTCAGCGCCATGTTGATCAGGCCGACGAGAGCGCTGAGCTGGTTGACGTCCTTGGGGTCGATCCTCTCCAATTTCTTCTGGTCGCTTTTGATAACCATGGAGAGCTTGTTGGTGATGTCCTCCATTCCGGCGTTTTGGCTTTCGATCGCATTCACCACGTCCCCGGAGATCGCCTTGTGGGCTTCCAAGTCCTCGATGAGGAATTTCCCGTTCTTCCGCGTCTCGTCGGCGATCTCGCCGATTTTTCCGGAAATGTCCTTAATCAGATCGCCATGGCGGAGCATTTCCTCGGCGACTTTGCGCTCGCTCTGGGCCAGCTTGGAAACAAAAGAGAGGATGATGAAAATAAAAACAGGGGAAATGATGCCGAGGACCATGGCGGCGATTTCATGAGGCAGAAAGTATGATAAGTTTTCCCAGCCAACATTATAAGAAATATAGCCAAGGCAGATCAGCACCCAGACAATCGAGAGCGCGTTAGCAGAGCGTAAAATAGATTTTATGTTAAGGTCGGTTTTCATTTAAGGAGTCATTGTTACCACGTCTCGTTTCGTCGCCAATAAAAAAATATACGGATATCCCGTTGACGGAAAATTTCCAGGCGTGGTGTCAATCAACCGGCGACAGCCGTTCTTCCGGTCCTCTCGCGCCGAGGGGTTTACGGTGGCCCTTGGCGGGGAAAGATGCCCCCTTTTCTGGCCAGGCTGCCTACCCACTGGAGGAAGTTCTTGCCGCGATTGTGATCGGCTGGCTCGGAAACACCGGCATCGAAACTGGCTTCGGCGGCGGTTGTGAAAGGATCGGCGTTGTCCCGCGCCGCGCCGGTTTCTGTCTCGCCAACGGCCGCCGGCGTCTCCTCGCCGGCCGCTGGAGCGGCCGCGATCGGCTTGGCTGGCGGCGGCTCCCGTTGGCCGGTTTCGGTGCTCTCCGCTTCGGGGGGGGGCGACGTTTCCCGCACCGATTCGGGCAATTGCGGAGGCTCCTCCGCCGCCAAGGCGGGGGGCTTTTTCGCTGCTTTGCCGGTCCGCAACGGCGGCGGCGGGGTCATCATGGCCTCGGCCGGAGGAAGCAAGCCGGTGGCGACGACGGAGACCCGGATCTTGTCGCCCAAACCGTCGTCGAAAGCGCTGCCGAAGATGATCAGAGACTCCGCGTCGATATCGGCGCGGATGCGATTGACCGCCTCGTCCACCTCGAAGAGCGTCATGTCCCCGCCACCGCTGATGTTGATGAGCACGCCTCTGGCGCCCTTGATGGATGGAATGTCCAGCAACGGATTGGCGATGGCCGCCTCGGCGGCATCGAGGGCCCGTCTTTCGCCTCCGGCCTCGCCCGTTCCTATCATCGCCCGGCCCGCGACACTCACCACCGTCCGGACATCCGCGAAGTCGAGGTTGATCAGTCCCGGCACCAAGATCAGGTCGGTGATCCCGCGGACGGCGAAATACAGCACGTCGTCGGCGATGTTGAAGGCGTTGGCGAAGGTTGTGTCGGTATTGGTGATGCGGAAAAGGTTCTGGTTGGGGATGACGATGAGGGAGTCGACGTTCTGCTCGAGTTCTTCGAGGCCGGCGTCGGCGGTATGCCTGCGTTGCGCGCCCTCGAAATCAAAGGGCGTGGTGACCACGCCGACCGTCAGCACCAACTGTTCGCGCGCCGCCTTGGCGATGATCGGGGCGGCGCCGGTGCCGGTGCCTCCGCCCATGCCGGCGGTAATGAACAGCATGTTGTAGCCACCGACCAGTTTGCGGATGTCATCGAACATTTCCTCGGCGGCGGCCCGCCCGACCTCGACATTGGCCCCGGCCCCCAGGCCGCCGGTGGCGTTGGGGCCCAGCTGCAAACGATGGTCGGCGCGGGACGTCGTCAGGGCCTGGACATCGGTATTGGTGGCCATGAAGGCGACCCCCGCCAGTTTCGATCGGATCATGTTGTTGACGGCGTTTCCGCCGCCGCCGCCGACGCCGATGACGCCAATCCTGGGTTTCGCCACGGAGATGTTGCCTTCGGTGGTCTTGGGGTCTCCGGGGACTTTCAAATTGGGCGTCATACCGGCCTCGAAAGTTCAAAAGACAATACCACGAATGTCGGTTTCCCACCGATCAAGGAATTACAGTATAATACATCATAATACATTAATTTTTAGGTATAAATCACTTAAAATCGCAGGGATGGCGCGGGCAAGGGAGAAGGCTTTCGCGGGCGATCCCAAGCCTGCGTTGACCCGTTTCCCCGTTCTTGCGACCATCGCCCTCGGGGATCGACCCCGCCGGGATTGTGGTGACGGTGAACAAGAAATGAGGAATTCGCAATACTTCGGCCTGTTGTGGGTTTTGACGTCAATAGCGGCGGCCGTTGTTGCCTCCGGCCTGATCGGCGGTATTTTCATTCTCTGCGCCGTCGTTTCGGCGGGCCTGGCGAACCATCAAGGACATCGGCAAACGCCACTGAAGCGTTAGGACCTGTTGACAATTATTGCATCCAAATCACCGCTCCCGCGAAAAAGAGCATGGCCATGTAGGCCGTGTCCGTTTTCTCGTAACGCGTGGCGATACACCGGAAGTGTTTGATTTTATTTATCAAACATTCGACGAGGTGTCTTTCCCTGTAGACC